>JAHJVF010000435.1 GCA_018828505.1 Bacteroidota bacterium
ATCAGATATGAAACTCCCAACCAGTGATGCCATAGGAGACTGGTTAAGAAAATATGGTGGCAAGCAATCAGAGGTCAAGATGTTTGAAGTAAACAAACAATTACTTGTAGGGTTGCCCAAACAAGGAGAGATATTAGATATAGATGCAACAATCATAGAATCAGACAAAGGTGATTCACAAAAGACATACAAAGGTAGTTATGGCTATCAACCACTGTTGGGTATAATAGCAGAAAACGGGATAGTTGTAGGGAGTGATTTTAGAGAAGGAAGCGTATCACCACAGAGCGGGTTAGTAGAATTTATAAAGAGTTGTCGAAAGAATTATCCGCAAGAAATCAAGATCGTTCGGAGCGATTCAGCCGGTTGGCAAAAAGCAGTAGTAGACTACTGCCAGGAAGCAGGATTGGGCTATACAATAACCACAGATCAAACCGAAGGTTTATTAGAGGCAATAAAATCAATACCGGAAGAACAGTGGAACAGAGCCGAAGACAAAGACGGCATCAAAGAAGACTACGAAGTATCAGAGACAGAATATCGGTTTGGTTCAAAGTAGCGGACGGTTCGAATAGTAACAAAACGAACAAAGTTAAAGAAACAATATGATCTGTTCTTAAATTACAGTTACTGGATAGTTGCAACTAATTTAAGCCAAGAAACCTATGACGCTCAAGCAATAATAGAATTGCATCAAGGACGCGGAAGCATGGAAAGGAGAATAGGAGAGTTGAAGCACCAACTGAATCTTGACAAAGTTCCGTGCGGACAGTTCGAAGCCAACTGTTTATATTTTACTGTTGGACTGTTGGCTTACAATTTATTGCAAATGCTAAAACTGTTAGGATTACCTGAAGAATATCACAATAAGTCCGTTAGAACACTTAGATATCAATTGCTAAAGTTAGCCGGCAAAGTGATTTTTCATGCGAGGTATTTGGTTGTTCAAATAGCTGCACCGTTAAAGAACATTGAATTATTTAATGCGGCATACTGCCGTCTCAGATACGCTCCAATACCTTCGGGTTAAAGTTTAATAAAACTAAAAAACAAAAAAAATCTAGGCAAACAAATGTCGTTGGAGTAGTCTGCTTACTAGTTAATAAATCCTATAAAAAATCTGCTCATTATCCTTGGACAAGAACATTCTTTAATTAAAAATCTCACTCAATAAAAACTTTGACTTATTTTTCAAGATTTTACCTTGTTTTGTCTCCTATATCGGATTTGACATTTGATTCTGCCACATGCTCTAGTTTATCTACATCCATTCAGTTTCATTCATGAGCCGAACCAGCCTGCCTCTCGTAGCTGAACATGGCGGGCAGGTTGTAGCTGAATATGGCTTGGCAGGTCTAAAAAGGTCAAAATTGAAAATTAATGATTCGTTTTTAGTTTAATTTCAAAACCCGCCGTGGCGGGTTATTGAAATTATCCTTTTTTGAGTAGGCTCATTCATTAAATTTGTAGCAATGAAGAAAAGGCTGACAAAAATAATTTCTGATAAGTTACAATTTAGCTTATCGCCCGATGAGCTGAGCAGTTTTATAAATTCGATTGACCACATCTATTCAGAGGAGTTTTTATCAGATCGCATAGTCCTCAACTTACACAGAATCCTCGATGCCGATCATTACTTTTCAAACTACCTGCATGAGTTAAAATCATTTCAAATATATTTCGAAGTCATTTATAAAATCGGAGCGTTCAGCAATTACTTGACCGATATTGTTGTCCGAAATCCGGAATATCTCAGTTGGTGTCTCTCGACGAAAACGCTATACGAAGATTTGTCTTCAGAATCTATTATTAACGAACTTTCCGTTGTGGTTTCAACTTTTAAATCTTTTGAGAGGAGAATAAATTCTTTAATTCGATTTAAAAGAAGATTTCTCCTAAAAATAGGATTAAGAGACATACTTGGAATTGCAGATATCGAGAAAATTATGTTCGAGTATTCGATCCTCACAAGAGCAATTATAAAAACTGCCCTTGACCTGGCGATAAATAATAATAAAACTAAGTTTGAGGTTGATAAAATTTCCGTTGACTATTGCCTCCTCGCTCTTGGAAAACTTGGTGGGAATGAGCTTAATTACAGCTCCGATGTGGATTTGATTTTCTTTTATGAGAAGGAGACTCTGTTATCAAAAAAAATAAACACTTCGGATTTTTTTGAAAATGTTTTGAAGACTTTCATAGATATTTGTTCATCGCAGCGAGAGGAAGGATATCTTTACAGAACCGATTTCCGTCTGAGACCCGATGGTAAATATTCACCTCTTTGCAGAAGCTTTGACTACTATCTGTTGTACTACGAATCACGCGGAAGAGAATGGGAAAAACAAATGTTACTTAAATCCAGCCTAATCTGTGGGAGTACAAAACTTTATTCAAAATTTACAGATCGCATTCAAAATTTTGTCTTTCCACGTTCTCTGCTTGCATCTCCTCGTGAAGTGATTTATAGATTCAGAGAAAACTATTTAGCAATTCATGACCAAGAAAAAAACATCAAACATTTTAAAGGTGGGATAAGAGATATAGAGTTTTCCATACAAGCATTGCAGTTATTGAACGGCGGCAATAATCCTGAATTACGAACTCCTAATACACTTCATGCCATTTCAAAACTTTCTGAATTGAATTTTATCACATCGCAAAATTCAAAAAAGATGAATTCTGCATATAAATTTCTCAGGCGTATTGAGAATTATCTTCAGTTGATGGACGATAAGCAAAAGCACCAGCTCCCGGATGATAAAGAGTCATACCGAAATTTAGTTCATTTCATGAAGTTAGGCGAGCGAAAGAAGTTCGTTAAAGAACTTACGACACACAGACATAATGTGAAAAGTTTTTATGACTCTATCCTTGGAACTGAGAAAACAAAAAACAAAACTTTTGACTCTATAAAATTTCAAAATTCGGAAACAGCATTAGCACATCTGCATAAGCTTAAATTTGGCAGTACCTTAACTACCGAGACATTTTATAACGATAAGATCTCACGAGAATTCGATAAAATCTCTAACAACCTTTTATCTTACCTGAAAAAATCCAGTCCCCCTGATAAAACATTAAGCAACCTCACAAAAATAATTACATCCTCTAAATTCCCATCGTTCTGGTATGACTTACTTCAGCAAAATGAGTTTTTCAATTCAATTCTGACAATTTGTGATATGAGCGATACGTTGACGGCTAAGCTTTCTCTTGATAGAGAATTGAGAGATTTTGTTTTAGGCGGTAAAATATTTTTAACTGTAGAAGATGCGATTCAATTTAGACACTTTGATTATTCCGAACTAAAATTGTTGGATTTTTATCTCGCCTTCAATTTTCTATTAAAAAAAATAGATGCAACTGAGGTCTCAGCCTCACTTATTAATTTTTTTGATAACTCTATTCAAAGAGTTGTAGAGGAGTCTATTTCTGAAAAAATCAATACTCCAGAGTTCATCATATTTGGGATGGGAAGCTATGGAAGTAAAGAATTAACATTTAATTCCGACCTTGACGTAATTTTTGTAGCAGATCTGAAAAACAATGATCATGAGATTGATCAAAATATGTTTATCAAAATTCTTAAATTGGTACGTAAAAGATTTTCACAACGACAATTTTTTGAGATAGATTCAAGATTGCGTCCGGAAGGAAAAAGTTCACAACTCGTATGGGATATCAATCAATTCGAAATCTATGTACTGAAGAGAATGAGAGTTTGGGAGCTGCAAGCTTACACAAAAGCACGATTGATCTATGGAAGCGAGCAGTTATTTCTCAGGGTTAAACAAATATTGGAAAAAAAATTGACGCAATTTGAAGAACAAATATTGTGCGATGAGATAAATTCAAATCTCCAAAAAATAAAATCCTCCTCAATCTCACCTTCAAAAGATTCGATTGATCTTAAAATTACCGATGGCGGAATTCTCGACATACAGTTTCTAATTCAGTTTTTGCTTTTAACACGCACAAAGGAAGTAATTCAATCTGATTCTACTACAGAACAATTAATAATAAAACTTAAGAAAATAAAATCTCTTACTGCCGAAACTTGCAGGTATTTAATAAAGAATTATAATCTTCTTCGGAGTTTTGTGCTTTTCGGGCAATTAACCTCAGAGAGAAAAAAACCATTACTTAATCTTACCGGTGAACAGATAGTTTTAGTTCAAAAATATTTTAAATTGTCGAGCAATGATAACGTTATTTCATTCCTTGAACGAATTTTGAGGCAAAATTTACAAATAAAAGAAAAACTACTTAACTAATTTTATGAAACTTTCATGATAGGATAAAACACACAAGGGAATGATTGTACTTTTTAATAAGACCTTAATAACCGAAGGTAACTACCCCGACCTTTAACCTTATTAAGTAAGTCACCTTACGCAAAATTAAGTTATGCATAACCCCCGACTTTAGTCGGGGGATAAAACTAACACCAAACTCTGGGCTTTCCAAAGAATCCTTCGGATAGCCACAAAATAGCCTTGTTTAATGGCTAAAGCCAAAGCATTTGGTGTTAATCTGGTCCCCGACCTAAAGGTCGGGGCTATTGAGTATCACACTGTGCGTAAGGTGAGTAAGTAATAAGATAATAAGGTTTTTTGTGATGGGCGAGTATTGTTACTAAGGTAAAAGTTATTTAAAGTGTTCTCATAACAACTAACGGAAAAAATATAAACAGATGAAAAACATTCTTTCAAAATTTGCAATTGAATTGAGTGTGTTGTTTGTATTGTGCATCTATTTATTAACGATGGCTGTTGGAGTCGTGCACCTGGATTCAGGCGAGCTTGCAGCAGCGTCATCAACTTTAGGAATTGCACATCCAACCGGCTATCCATTATTTACATTATTGGGATACGCCTTTACAAAAATATTTTTCTTCATTCCAAAAATTACTTCGCTGAATTTGTTAGCCGCTTTTTTAACGACAATAGGATATTATTTTTTAGTTAAAACAAACGTTCTTCTTTTCAGCAGATTCAACATTTCTGAAAGATTAACTAAGGGTAAGAAGAAAAAGCTGGTAGCAAAAGTCGAAATCGACACTCAGTTAGGTTTAACGCTTTCAATTACTACGGGTTTAATTGTTGCCTTTTCAAAAACATTTTGGCAGCAGAGTACCTCAGTGGAAGTTTATTCGCTTCATGTGGCATTGATAGTTTCTACAATTTACTTTTTCCTTCGAGCAATCGATTCCGACGAGCGAGCAGGTTCAAAAACTAATTGGAGAATTATTAAAAATAAATACTGGCTGTTGTTCCCAATTTTTCTCGGACTGAGCTTCACAAATCACATGACTACTTTGCTAATTTTACCCGCGATCGCATTCTTGTACTTTCAAAAATACGGTATTAACTCAGTTTCATACGGTATTAACTCAGTTTCAATTCGAAGGATAGTTTTTTTGCTCATTCCGTTTTTCGCCGCACTTCTCATCTATTTGTATTTACCAATCTCAGCTTCCTGTAATCCAGAGATTAATTGGGGAAATCCGATAGATTTTGAAAGATTCAAGCGGCATGTTATGGGATGGCAATATCAATCGTGGATTTTTTCTTCAACTGAATCTGCTTCAAAGCAGCTAAAATATTTCTTTGAGAATCTGCCACTCGAATTTGCTTATGCAGGAATTGTATTCCTGGTCATCGGATTATTTTCGCTGTATAAGAGTAATAAGATAATATTTGTTTTCACTTTCATTTTATTTGTTACTTGTGTTTTGTATTCAATCAATTATGACATAGCGGATATCGACGCCTATTTTCTTTTAGCTTATATCGCTAGCAGTTTTTTCATCTTTTCCGGTTTGAAATTTGTGTATGATAAGCTTTCATCTTTGAAAGTAACAATAACCTCAAGCTGGTTTTTTCTAATCCCAGCTTTTGCTTTGATAATTAACTTCTCAAAGGTTAATCAAAGGGACAATGTTCAGTTTGAACAATACTCGAAAAATGTCCTGCAAAGTGTGGAACCGAATGCGATCATTATTTCGTACCTGTGGGACTTTTTTGTTTCACCAAGTTATTACCTCCAGCATGTTGAGAATTTCCGGAAAGATGTTGCAGTCATTGACAAAGAGTTAGTGAGAAGAACCTGGTACTTCAATCAAATAAAAACAAATTTCCCGGAAATTTATGAGAACTCGAAACACGAAATAGAAGCGTTCATTCCCGAATTACTCAAATTTGAACGAAATGAAAAATATGATGCTCAAATCCTTCAAAAGTACTTTGAACTTATCCTAACAGGATTTGTAACTAAAAATATTAATCAAAGACCAATCTATTTGACTTCCGAAATGGTTACAAATGATTTGCGTAACGGACAGTTCAAGCTCCCCGATTCATTAACAGTCGTGCCTGATCTATTCTTATTCAAAGTTACTTCATCGAAAGATTATCACCCACTCAAAAATTCTGATTACGAAATTCAATTCAAGAATGATGATAGCTACTACACTTCAACTTTGAGGAATTTGGCCGCTGTGATTCATGTTAATCGAGCATTGTATGAAAAGAATTTCGGGAGATTAGAAGAGGCGAAGAAATTTATTGAACTTGCATTGAAAGCTGATCCTAAAATTGAAATTCCAAGTAACTTAATTGAATTGGTGAACTAGAGTGTAAAGGCTAAGGCTTAGGCGTAGGCTAAGATATTCAATGCTAATATAATTCTTTAAAAAGATTCTATCCCGACAAGTCGGGATAGAATCTTTTCAAGTTATTTTTCTAACAATTCCAAAAGTTCGTTAATCTTTTCTTTTGGCAATTCTTCTTTAGTTCTAAATGTCCGTAAATTCACATCGACTTGCTGAATTAAGGATTTCTTTTCGTAGCGAGGAGAAAAGACCGAGCCATCGAGCATGTAGATTCTTTTGCTCGCTTCATCATAAAAGGTATAATTGACAAACGGTCCACCCATGCTGAAATCGTTCATTCTCCAAAGCCCTTGTGTGAAGATTGCATACCTGCCGTTCAAGTTATATTCACTGAGTGAAGTGTTTTCTTTGGCGATTTCCACGTACGCATTATCATCCATCGTCTTGTAAAACTTCTTAGTCATTTCATTTCGAGTCTTAATTATAAAATCATTGTTCAGCTTGTCTGCATTAACGGAATCGATCCAATGTACAAACATCCAGCGTTCCATATCTGTATCGGGAGAACGGCGCAGCCAAACAAATTTCTCTGCTGGATTATTGATCGCTTCAACAAAATCCGCTTGAATGTAAAGCATCCAGCCATAATTTTTAAGATATTTTGCTTCAAGCTCTTTACGCTCATACTTCGGATTGTAAAGATTATTCATCACTCTTTCATCAGAAGCTTTTTGGAAATAGTAGAGTAAGTTATCGCTATTTCTGAACGCACGTATTCTTAACTCCTCAATCGAATTTGAAGCCATGATCACAAGAACCTGATCTTTAGCCCAAACATTTTTTTTCCTGATTACAAATTCATTTCCACTTTTAATTAACTGGTAAGACGCACTATCGAGAATTGATTTCACATAATCACTGACTTGATCACTATTGGAAAGGGTAGTGATGATAAGCAGATTTTTTCTGTTTTTGTATTTATTCAGTTCGCTAAAGTCAATCCTTTTTAGATTAAAAAGAATTTCAGGTTGAGGTGTGATTATTTCTTTTTCAAAAATCGGTGAAAGGATTTCATAGTAATTTTCCCACTGGGTGGAATCAGCAAGAACAAAAATTTCATCCTCCTTCCCGAAAGAAGGTTTCAGATGAGGTTCGCATCCAATTAAATGAAGATTGATTATTACGAACACTGCAAAAAACAAAAAAGAAAGAAAATATTTTTTCATGTCACTATCCAAAATGATAAACATTAATTGAAGGTAAAAGGAGTGAATAAAGTATCCACATTACAGCACCGATTGAAATCGGGACCGAAATATTATCATCGATCTCTAAAGAGGAAGATTCAGCCAAACCGCCAAAAAACACAGCAATAAATCCTATAAGATATTCAGCAGCATAATATTCAACCTTTGGAGTTAAAAAGATCACAATGAAACCAGAAATTAGAAATGCAAGAAAACCGGCAAAACTTTTTGCGAGGAATCTCTTTTTACCAAACTTTCTTCCAACCAAAGCCGACGAAATATCAGAAACAATCAGGACAGCGAAAGCAGTAACAAATAATAATTTTGGAAAAATCAAAACACATATAATAGCTGAAAGCAAAATGTTCGTCGCTCCATTGAGACGCTTTTTCTTTTCATCCCGTTCGTGCTTCCTTAGAATGAAACCAAAAATTGTATAAAACAATCCGCCAACCTGTGGATTATAATACCTTACAACGTCAATGATTAAAAAAATCAGCGTGACGGGTACTAAGATATAAAGAGCCGTTTCTTTTGAAATGAAAAAATAGATAACCGGAATTGAGAGGGAAAAAAGATGAATTAATTTCCTGATGACCTCATTTTTATATTCGATAGTAGCTGCAGAATCTAACATGTATCAGTAATTTATTTTTTTAACTCCTGATCATTGATGTCGGCTGATTGAGCAGAGGTTTCAACAGTTTTAGTTTGTCGAGAATCCATCAATTTTTTAACATGCTCCGGGAATTCATTGTTGTCATCTTTCTTTACAACCGGAGGAAGTTCTTCTCTTTTAAGAAGCTTATCTATCTCATCACCGTCAAGTATTTCTCTTTCAAGAAGACATTTTGCGATTCGATGAAGATGATCAACGTTATCTTTCAAAATTTTATCAGCACGCTTCATACATCGATCAATGATTACAGAAACTTCCTCATCTATCTTCTGGGCAGTTTTCTCACTATATTCTTTGCGACGCATGATCTCTCTCCCAAGAAATACTTCTTCATCTTTCGAACCAAAAGCAAGCGGTCCTAGCTTTTCACTCATTCCCCATTCACAAACCATCTTTCGTGCAATGTGAGTTGAACGTTCAATATCGTTTCCTGCACCGGTTGTTAGTTGATCAAATATTATCAACTCCGCTGCTCGTCCCCCCAGCGCATAAGTTATCATTGCTTCAAGATAGAGTTTTGAATAAGTATGTTTCTCATCTATCGGAAGATATGTTGTAACTCCAAGCGCACGTCCGCGAGGAATGATAGTTACTTTGTGAACAGGATCAGCTTCCGGAATCATTTTGGCAACAAGAACGTGACCTGTTTCATGATAGGCTGTCATCTCTTTTTCTTTTTCAGAAATGATGAGACTTTTGCGTTCCATTCCCATCATGACTTTATCTTTTGAATTTTCAAAGTCCTCCATTTCAACATGTTTCTTGCTCTTCCGTGCGGCAAGCAAAGCAGCTTCATTAACTAGATTTGCAAGGTCTGCGCCTGATAATCCCGGAGTTCCTTTTGCTAGGACTGAGACGTCAACATCCGGTCCAAGAGGAATATTTCTAGTATGGACTTTCAAAATTCCTTCTCTTCCCTTCACATCCGGACGATCAACGACAACCTGCCTATCGAAACGTCCCGGTCTAAGTAATGCAGGATCTAAAATATCAGGTCTGTTTGTTGCTGCGATAATTATAACTCCACTATTTTGTTCGAAGCCATCCATCTCAATTAGTAATTGATTCAAAGTCTGCTCACGCTCATCATGTCCACCACCAAGACCAGCACCGCGGTGTCGCCCAACGGCATCAATCTCATCGATAAAAATTATGCATGGAGCACTTTTCTTTCCTTGCTCAAATAAATCTCTAACACGGCTCGCTCCTACACCTACGAACATTTCAACGAAATCGGCACCACTGATTGAATAGAATGGAACGGCTGCTTCACCCGCTACCGCACGAGCCAGAAGTGTTTTACCCGTTCCAGGCGGTCCAAGGAGAAGGACGCCGCGGGGAATTCTTCCACCCAATTTTTGAAATTTGGCGGGTTCTTTTAAGAACTCAATAATCTCTTGCAATTCATATTTTGCTTCATCAGCGCCGGCGACATCTTTAAAGGTTACCTTTGACATATTTTCATTAAAAACTTTTGCCCGGCTTTTACCAAAATTAAAAATACCTCTCGAACCACCGGCTCCACCTTGCATTCGTCTCATGATCAAAATCCAGACACCAAAAATAATCACCCAAGGAAGAATCGTTAACAAAGCGGTCCACCAGGAAGAATCTTTTTCTTCAAATGTGAAATCAATTCCTTTCTCTTTCCAGGCATTAATATTTTCCATTGAACCTGCCTCAGGTAGAAAGACAATGAATTTCTTGGTTTTGACAGTTCGATCTTTAGTCACGTGAAGCATTTCTTCTTCTTTTAACAGACCATGGAAATAATAATTGTTGATCTCTGATTTGGAGATAACCGCACTTTCGATCTTATTTTCATTAAGAAGTCTTTGATATTCGTTATAAGTAATTTCAACTTCACTTACTTCATTGGAACGGAACATTTGCATCATAATAATTGCGGCAACTATAACACCACCCCATCCGAAGACAAGTTTTAATATTTTAGACCAATCGAAATTTTCATTTCCCTTTTTAAATTCGGGTTTCTTTCCCTTATTCTGAAAGAGTTTTTTCGGTTCTTTTGGATTGTCTTGTTTTTTCTGCTCTTCACTCATTCTCTAAACCTATTTACCATTTGTTAAAGCGTATATTGATTTCAGGTTACGATACTTTTGGGAACGATCGAGTCCGTAACCAATTACAAATTTATTTGGTATTTTAAATCCAACGTAATCTAGTTGAACATCATATTTTGTCGCTTCTGCTTTATGCAGCAACGTGACTACTTTTACCGATTGTGGATTATGTTGACCGATCAGTTTTTTCATGTAGTCAATCGATAATCCCGTATCGACAATGTCCTCAACAATTACAATGTCTCTGCTTTCAATTTGACAATTTAGATCTTTTAATAAAGTTACTTTCCCGCTTGATATTTTCGCATCACCGTAGCTTGAAAGCTTCAAAAAATCTACTTCGCAATCGATAGAAATGTTTCGAATTAAATCGGCAAAAAATATTACCGAACCGTTCAGAACTCCAATGAATATCGGAAGCCTGCCATTATAGTCACTGCTCAATTGTTCGCCAAGCTCATTTACTCTCTTGTCTATAGTTTCTTCATCAAGAAGAATTTCAAAAACATCTCCGTCTATTTTAATCGTATCACTATTGTAATTCAAATTTGTACCTGATCTTTAATTCCAAAACCTTTTTCGTTGCCTTCGTGATCTTATACTTGTCAGAAAGTCTGATTCCGCAAACCCAAACGATTTCCTTGCCATCACACAAAACCAAAACTTTTTTTCTGATCGAATGAGAAATTTTTTCATCAGTTAAAAGATCGCTGACTTTTTTTAACCCGCTTAGACCGAATGGATTAATTTTATCTCCAACTGACCATGGACGGAGGAATAATCCGCTTTGAATTTTACGAGGATCAACTAACTCCGAAAAATGATCATTCTTCGGAAGCTTTTTCTTCTCTGTTAAACGGGACGAAAACGCAAAATAATCACCATCTAAAGTCCTACCAACTTGTATCGTAGCTCCATCAAACTTATCAGCATTAATCCTTTGAATAACAATTGATTTGGATTCCCGAATTGCTTTCAGATCGCCTGAGAGTTCTGCAATACTTCCTTTATCTTTACTTTTAAGAGAAATAATTTTTTCGAGATCTCCAAAAATCGGCTGAATTCCGAACTTTTGTACTATATTTTGATGAAGTAGGTGCATAAGAATTATTTCAAAATAGCCTATCTCTTTAGAAATATCAAGAACGATAGAACTGCCCGAAAATGTTATCAAACCCTGAAATTGTTTCGACTGAAGATTAAAAAAATCTTCATACTGACGCATGATTGACGAGAAACGTAATACTGTGTCTGGAAGATTTGGATTTATCTCTTTCAAAACTCCGACGACTTTGTTACGAATCAAATTACGTCTGAAAACATTTTCTGTGTTGGTATGGTCAATTCGAAATTTGAATTTATTTCTTTTTAAATAACTGAGAATTTCATCCTTACTTAAACAGAGCAACGGACGAATGATTTTTCCCCGCTTAACCGGAATCCCGGAAATTCCTTTCAATCCGGTTCCGCGGACAAGGTTCATAATAACTGTTTCGATATTATCGTCTGCTGTGTGTGCAGTAGCGATTTTAGTTGCACCGATTTTTTTTGCAACATCATTAAAATATTCATATCGCAAAATTCTTGAGGCTTCCTCTATTCCAATCTTTTTTTCTTTGGCAAAAGATTTTACATCAATTTTCGACGAGAACAAATTTATGTTAAGCTTTTTACAGAGCTGCTTCACAAATTTTTCGTCATCATCGGAGTTTTTTCCTCGCAATGAATGATTCAAATGCGCAGCTGAGATTTTAATATTAAAAACTTTCCCGCCTGCCTCATCCCCGCCTGCCTCTGCAAGCTGAACGTGGCGGGCAGGCCCGCCTGCCTCATCCGTCCAAGTTTGACGGGCAGGAGTCTGAGTTTGGCGGGCAGGCCCGCCTGCCTCTTCGCTATCGACATGGCGGGCAGGTTGAAACTGAAGAAGAAGCAGAAGCATAGCAACAGAATCGGGACCTCCGCTTAACCCAACGAGAATGTGGTCTCCTCCCGAGATCAACTGATGCTTATCTATAAACTTTTTAATTTTTTCGTTAAGTTTTTTCACTTCAATAATTTAATTATTTACCATGTCACCTTACGCAAAATTAAGTTATGCATTACCCCCGACTTTAGTCGGGGGATAAAACTAACACCAAACTCTGGGCTTTCCAAAGGATCCTTCGGATAGCCACAAAATAGCCTTGTTTAATGGCTAAAGCCAAAGCATTTG
>JAHJVF010000436.1 GCA_018828505.1 Bacteroidota bacterium
CCTTGACCTTACAGCGCCAATACGGATTGTTGACTAATGATGCTTTGTTTTTAGCAATTGCAACAAGGCTGCGTGTTACTTCAATTGTATCTGCCGATTCAGTTTTCAAAAATGTTCAAGGTATATTTCATTATTCACCAGCAGGCTTTACATTAGAACACTTATAACATATATTAAAAATAGAGTTATTCAAAAAAAAGGAAGGAAGCATGGCAGTAGTAATATTACCACGGTCTGCACTAATTGAGATGAATGATAAAATAATAAAAGTCGAATTACCGGAAGACAATTTGGAAGAACTAGAACGGAAAATATCTGCTATTGAATCAACATACGGTATCTGGAAAAAGAAAAAAATTGATCCCATCGAGTATCAAAAAAGAATAAGAAAAGAGTGGGACAAGCGATTATGGAAAAGTTCTTAGTTGATACTAACATTTTCATCTACAATTTTAATGAAGATCTGAAGTTACGCAGTCAACGCTATTTTCATTCCAAATAGGTTCTCTCGATGCTTCCGACCCCATCCTCTGAACTGCATAGGCGGTAAAGCAGGTCGGAAACTCGAGAACCTGCAAATATAGGCTGGTTTTCGAGTATCCGACCGAGATCAATTCGAGATGTGGGTCGGGATGTATCGAGAAAACCATGAAAAATTTTGTTGTTGTAGCATCATTCCTGTTATTTACTTGGTTTTGCGTAACTTCAGTGAAGATCCTATCGCTAAAGACTTTCTGATTACTAACACTCGATTAAAAAATACAATTTTGTATTCTTTTGTTACTCGACTCGAATTATTACTTTATTATGATTTGACCCACCGAGAAGCTCAGCAAATAGATTTTTTACTTCAACAATTCAATCGTGTAGAATACAATGCGAGGATAGAAGAAATAATTTTATCTATTGGTAAAAATAAAAAAGTAAAAATTTCAGATGCAATTATCGCTGCTTCAGCAATTTACAGTAACTCGATACTTGTAACTCGAAATACCAAGGACTTTATTAATATCCCAAACTTGAACATGCTCAATCCTTTTGAAGAAATGACAACTTAGGGCAGTGGATGTAATCTAATTTTGCTGAAATGTTAAAGTACTACAAAGTTAAAAATTACTCTATAGGCAGTATAGAAACACAAATAAATTTAATCGGAAATCTTCTCGCCCTTTAATTCTTTTACTATGAAATCATAAATTTCATTATGCTCTGAATCAGATGATGAGGTAGAAGTTGAATTTTGAGTTTCATCTTTTGATTGTTTAGACGATACTGTAGCAGACTCCTTTTTGACGTTGAACCTGATAGAAGTGCCAAAATATTTTTTTGACTGCTGCGAAAGGTAATCTTTAAAACTTTCAATAACCGTGATCTGTTCGGGCTGATTACAAATCAAAGTTATTTGATTATTCTCAAGTGAATGTAATTTGGATCTTTCTAATGAGTTTCCGATCAAGCTGCGGTCGTTTTTTACGATATCAATAAAAGACTGCCATCTTTGCTGAACTTCTTCGATTGAATTAGCCGCATAAGAAGGAACGAATTTTTCAGCAACTACCCGGGCTTCATTATTAACGGAGAGACTTTTTGTATTATAAAGTTCGAGAGTTGGTTCCACAGGCTTAGAGTCTAATTTTATAGCTTGCGAAGGGATATTCTCAGAGGGTTGGATTCTTTTTGCTGGAACATTTCCGGTCAGTGATTTTGATGTCGAATTACCTTTTAACGACTTAATCTCTTTGATAAGATTTTCTATCTCAATGGATTTTGGCAACTCAACTAATTGAGAAAGTGCAATCTCTAAGGTTAATTTCTGATTGGAACTTTGTTTTATATCAATTACGCATTTTGTGAGCAGTGAGAGAATTCGTAAAATATCATTATTGTTGAACTGATTTGAGATAGTCTGGTATTTTTCTTTTGCACTCTCACTCGATTCAATCAACGAAGTATCATTGGTAATGTTGACAGTCAGAATGTTTCTAAAATGCTCGATAAGTCCATTTACAAATGTTATTAAATCCCAGCCATTGTAATAGACTTCGTTCGAAACATTGAAAGCTTCCAATAAATTTTTTGTGACAACGGCTTCCGAAATGCGGAAATAAATATCCTGATTAATTGCATTTAAAATATTTGATACCTCATCGAAAGTTACTTTTCCACCAGAGTACGCAACGATTTGATCGAAGATGCTTTGTGCATCACGCATTGCACCATCGGCTTTCTTGGCAATTATACTAAGGGCATCATCATCATATTCAACTTTTTCACTTTTCGCAATGTTTGCAAGATGGGATTTGATCTCATCCATAGTAAGTCGGCGAAAATCGTATCGTTGGCAGCGAGATAAAATTGTCGAAGGAACTTTATGAATATCCGTTGTTGCAAAAATAAAAATTACATGTGATGGCGGTTCTTCGAGTGTTTTGAGAAGTGCATTGAAAGATTCATTCGTCAGCATATGCACTTCGTCTATGATGTAAATCTTATATTTTACCGTTGATGGTGCATATTTAACTGATTCGCGCAGAGTTCTGATCTCATCAATTCTTCTATTCGAAGCTCCGTCAATTTCAATAACGTCTATGTTTGCTCCATTTGTGATTGTTTTACAGACGTCACACTCGTTGCACGGATTGAAATTCTTATGATTCGGGCAATTTATTGACTTTGCGAGAATTCTTGCTGTCGAAGTCTTCCCGATTCCACGTGGTCCGGCAAAAATAAAAGCATGAGCAACCTTTCCGGCTTTAATTGAATTCTTTAAGGTTTGAGTTACGTGTTCCTGCCCAATTACATCGTCATAAATTTGAGGTCGCCATTTGCGTGCAGTTACTTGATAAGTTTGTTCGCTCATACTTTACTGTTATCTAATTTGGAAATTCGTTCGGAAAGAATATAACATAAATTTTCAAGATTAGCTTTATCTACAGAATCAAAATTTGAGTATTTGTAGCTATCGATATCGAGTACGCCAAAAATTTTGTTGTTCGAAAATATTGGAATTACAATTTCAGATCTTGAGCCTGAATCGCATGCAATATGTCCGGGAAATTCATCAACATCTTCAATGATTATAGTCTCTCCCTTCTGAACGGACGTTCCGCAGACTCCTTTTCCAATTTCTATTACCGAACAGGCGACTTTACCTTGAAATGGACCGAGAATCAATCGACCATTTTTTATTAAATAAAATCCTACCCATGAAAATGAATCAAAGGTTTGTTTTAGAATCGCGGTGAAGTTTGCAAGCAGGGAAACTAATTCACGTTCTTCTTTTATTAACGATTCACATTGCGGAAGTAATTCAGAATAAATTCCCTGTTTATCGTTCGATAAGATTTTAATCTCTTTCACTTCGTTTTTTTTGAAGATTTTTTAGAATGAGTATTACTTCCGAAAACAAAAGGTATTGCATCAAGAATAGTGGTGATCGGGATGATCTTCAAACCTTTTTTCACAGTCTCAGGAATCTCTGCTAAATCTTTCATATTCTCATTTGGAATTAAGACTTTTTTAATTCCGCTCCTTTTCGCTGCAAGAAGTTTTTCTGTAAGACCGCCGATTGCGAGAACATTTCCACGTAAAGTTGTTTCACCGGTCATTGAGACATCATGATTTACGGCTTTTGATTTAATTGCCGAAAGCATCGCCATCGCCATAGTGATACCGGCTGAAGGACCATCTTTTGGAATTGCCCCTTCGGGAAGATGGATATGAATTTCTTTTCCTTTATAAAAGTTAGAATTTATGCCGAGCTTTTTCGCATTAGAACGAATATAACTTAGAGCGGCTTGGGCTGACTCCTTCATCACATCACCAAGCTGTCCGGTGAGAGTTAACTTTTCGGGCCCGTTCATAACCGTAACTTCGACATCGAGAATTTCTCCGCCAACACTTGTCCATGAAAGTCCGGTTACGCTTCCAATCTTTTTTTCCCGCACAATAGTTCTGCTTCTGAATTTTTGAACGCCAAGATATTTGTCCAGATTTTCCGCAGTAATTTTTCTTTTGATGTTTGAAACATCTTTACCATTTGATGATTTTTCGAAGACAATTTCCTTCGCAACTTTTCTGAAGACGGTTGCAATTTCTCTTTCAAGATTTCTTACACCTGCTTCACGTGTGTATTCTCGAGCAATTTTCTGAATAGCATCGTCTTGAATTAAAATGTTTTTTGGATTGAGTCCGTGTTCAACTATCTGCTTTGGAATGATGTGACGTTTCGCAATTTCAAGTTTATCATGTTCAAGATATCCCGGAAGTTCGATGATCTCCATCCTATCCTGCAGTGGAAGTGGAATATTATACCGCACATTTGCCGTAGTTATAAACAAAACTTTTGAAAGGTCATAATCGCAATCGAGATAGTGATCATTAAACGTATGATTTTGTTCGGGATCGAGAACTTCCAGCATTGCTGCAGATGGATCCCCACGAAAATCCATACTCATTTTATCAATTTCATCGAGAAGAATTACTGGATTTATCACCCCGGCTTTTTTCATCGATTGGACAATTTTTCCGGGCATAGAACCAATATATGTCCTGCGATGTCCTCTGATTTCTGCTTCATCACGTATTCCACCAAGAGAAATACGAACAAATTTTCTGTTAATAGCTCGAGCAATTGATTTTGCCAAAGAGGTTTTACCAACTCCAGGAGGTCCTGAAAAACAAAGAATTTGACCTTTCATTTCTTTTACTAAGTTAAGTACTGCAATATGTTCTAAAATTCTTTGCTTTGGTTTTTCAAGTCCGAAA
>JAHJVF010000437.1 GCA_018828505.1 Bacteroidota bacterium
AAGTTTAATTTCCAATATTTTAATAGTCCCGAAACACTTCCTCCCATTCGAATGGATTTTTGTGGATAAGATTTATCAATTCCATTTAGTAATTCCTGACTTTGAGAATAATAAATGGCATTGGAGTTTGTTTTTGCAATTTCGTCGTGATGCAAGTAATAATCCATCGAGAGCGAGGCAAAACTGTTTGCGTATGTGAGACGCGAGTAGAGACTTGTTCGTTTTCCTAATTCGAAAATGTTCTTGTAGATGTCATACGCAATTTCATCTTGAGCAGGAATGTAATAAACCTGAGACAAACCCGTATAAAAATGCAGGTTATCGATTGGCGTAAAGGAAATATCTCCACCAAAACTAAAATGAGACGCATTAGCTCTTTTTTGGTTGTAATATTTCAAATAAAAACTAGGCTTCACGGAACTTGAAAGATTAATTTCAGAAAGAATATATGACTGGAATTCGTTATAAAGTTTTTTCCCGGGAATAAAGGGCGATTCTAAAATTTTTCTCTCGAGCAGCATTGCTGCTTCAAGCTCAACGAAATTAATTGAAAAATTCTGCTTGAACTTTGCTCCCCAGACTTTTGACCAATAATCATTATGAATTTTCAATCCCAATAACTCTCGCTCTCCATCTCTATATTCCCTTTGTGATTGTGAAAAGTAAAGCTTTAATGAAGAAATGCTCTTATGGTCATTTAAGAAATTTCCTCTTGCTTCAAAATCTAAATTGTGTTTTGTCCATTTATGATATGCATCTTCATTTACGACTGGAGCGAGCAGTTCATCATATATTACATCATTGATCGTTTCATTTGGTCGTAAAATCATTTTACTCAACGAAACGCCTTCATTAAATCTTATAAGAGATTTAGAATACCTATAAGCAAAGTTCCAGTTAAATTCATTGGATATGAAATGTGTTAATTTGATTTTTCCTGCCCAAAGGTCTCTTTCGCTGTTTTTGAACCTGCCGGGCTGAGAATGTTTCGTTAAACCGAAATCAAAATTCAGTCTTCTGTGAAAATTAGCATTGAACATTCCGTCAACGAGCAGGTTCTCATAAGGGGCTTCGATGTATTTAATTCTTGAATAGGGAAGCTGCGAATAAAGTTCTTTTGATTTTAAATTTATTGCAGCACTTTCGTTTAAGTTTCCATAGAGAAACGCCCTTGTTGTCGGTATAAGTTCAATCGATTCAATTTCTTCTAATCTTAGCTCTTTAAGATCAAAAGTATTTGTAAATGCATCATTTATGTTTCTTTCATCCAGCAGAAGCGAAACGTTTCTAAAACCATTTCCCTGAATCAGCAACTCCCCTATCCCGCCAGGTGATCCAAGATTACGGTAAAAATTATTTGGCAAATAACTTAGTTGGGAATAAAGATCAAAATAGTTCTCCATAGTAAGTTGGTTTTGCGAAAGGTTTGTTTCTGAAAACTTATTTGCAATTCGATATGATTTTATTGGAACAACAGAATCCCCCGCTAATGCCTTTCGAAGTGAATCGAGAATCGCGGCTGTGTCGATCAATGCTATTGGGGAGGTGACCGAGTCTGTTTTAATAATAATGGAATCATCTTCTGCTGCATGGAAATAATATTTTTCAAAACCATTCGAGCAGGAGAAAAAATTATTATATGAAACTCTTTGTATTGAAAATAATGAAGTGCTGAAAATAAGGTAAGTCGTTAAGAAAAATGTAAAACGTGTTAACAAGCTGTAAATAAAATTTATGAATATTTCATTAACAACGCTTCGGTATCGTGAGATACTTCGGCCATATACAGTACAACCGAAGCTAAATCCTCAGCCGAACATGACTCAAGTATAAGACTATCAACCATCACTAAAAGATCAACGCCGTCTTCATTAATAATTGCAAACGCGCCATAGTCTAGCTCAAAGTTGTTTTTTAGAAATGTGTAAAGAAGGTCTAAATTTTTAACTATCGGTCCAATTGTAACGGTGCAATCAAGCTTTTCGATATCGAATGAGTCTATAGTCTGATAAATTGAAACCTCAACGAAATGATCCTCTTCGGTTGATACTTCGATGTAATAAACATCTTCGTCGAGTGAATAGGTAGTGTTTAAG
>JAHJVF010000438.1 GCA_018828505.1 Bacteroidota bacterium
TAATATTCTCACCAAAGATGTTCTGAAAGGAGGAGTATGGCACAGCAAGCAACAGCTGGTTGAGCAATTGAAAGAATATATCAAAACCTATAACAAAACAAGGGCAAAGCCATTTGAGTGGACTTATGTAGGAAAAAGTAAATGAATTTAGGAATCGCTACACTAGTGGGAGAATATATAAAACCACAGATTACGGTGTAACATGGGCTAATTATTCGATTAGTGGACTATATTCTCATCTCTACTCAGCATGGATCCTAAATAAAGATACGGTTGTCACAGTTGGGTTCGAAGCTGTTAGTGGTAATCCTGGTGCAATTTTAAGATCATCCAACGGAGGAAAAAATTGGCAAAAAATTAATACTGGAATTATGGGTTCCAGTTTTAAGGATATTTGTTTCTCAGATGATAATATAGGACTTTGTGTTGGAACTAACGGAGTAATCTTAAGGACAAGTAATTCCGGATTAGACTGGACACAAATAATAAATGTACCGAATAATAATTTTAATAAAGTTCTTTTTGCGGATCTCAAAACGGCTTTTGTTCTGGGTAATAATGGGATGATTTTAAAAACCACAGATACAGGTCATTCATGGCAGTCGATTAATTCTAATACGAGCATAAATTTGAATGGAATTCATTTCAAAGGATCGAGTTTAGGTTTAATTGGGGGCCTATATGGAGTTTTACTCAAAACGCAAGATGAGGGTGAAACATGGGAACAGTTACAGACAAAATTTTATAATGATATTTCTTTCGTTAATGTTCACGATGATAAAAATTTCTTTATTGTTAGTTCGAGTGGCCAGATTATGAATACAAAAAAGGGGGGGGTAATGTCGATCGAAAACAGGTTTGTTGCAAATTATCCTTCTGAATTTGTTTTATACCAAAACTATCCAAATCCCTTCAATTCATCAACAAAAATTACATTCCAAATTCCTACAATCTGTCATGTCTTTCTGAAGGTTTATGATATTCTGGGAAGAGAAATTGCAATACTTGTTGATGAAGTTAAGGAACCTGGAATTCACACTCACACATTCTCAAATTTAAATTATCAATTAGCTTCAGGAGTTTACTTTTATGAACTAACAGCAAATAAATTCTCAGAACACTTCAAACATACTTTTGTGAGAACACAAAAATGTATCATCATGAAATAATTGATGTCAATATTGAAGTTTATAATCATAATTTTTATTGAATGTACACCCTTCTATTCCAGTTGTCATCACACAACTCACCTCGAAGTGTTGAGTGTAATAACTCATAATTAGAAAATCCTGTCAAATCAGCGAACACAAAAATAACTCCGCCCTCCAAATTATTGTATTTCCAAATTTCATAAGGCTTTGCATCACTTTGATATGGAAATCTCTCTATTTCACTTGGTTCACCATATAAAATATAAACACGCCCTCGATCAGTTTTCCAGCCTTGTCTTCTGGAAGTACCAAAATTTGTGTTAGAGTAGGCAACTCTATTAAAATATTCGGTTTTAACTTCATTAAAAGGGGTTTTGGGGTCCGGATCTCGTAATTTCCAAAAGTTATACATGAATTTTCTCTTACCTTCGATATCAACTAATCTATCCCATTGGTCTAATTCATCAGCTTTTGCGGTATATTTTATTAATTTAAAAATTTCAGACAGTTCAACTTCTTCTAATACCGAAAACTCTGAAACAATAAAATCATCCTCAAAGTTGCTATAATATGTTGTGTCAACTACGAGCGGATTATATACAAAGAAAACTTTAGAACTACTCGAAGTAAGACTTTTTAGCGAATCAGCGATTGTAATAATAAGAGTATATTTACCCGATGGAAGTTTTGAAATGTTTATAGCACCAACATTGACTATGGAACTATTCATTCTAGGTGCGTATTTAACTTTTCTATGAATTCCCCTTCCTAAAGAATTCACGATTTTAGTTTCGACAGTCACAACCTCGGTCCCTAAATTCAAATTAAGATTATAGAATTCAGAATAATGATACAAAACAAACAACCCATCACCATAGAAACTAACTGGATTGGGTGTAACTTCATAACTATTCTTATAAAATAAGGATGAACTATTTGTTTCAACCTGTTTAATCGAAGTTGCCAATTGAATATCGCTGATTGAAAACATCTCTGCTGGATAGTTAGATAAATCGACTTTAAAAGATGAACTATCTACCAAGATGGTTTTAGAAAATTCTTTCCCTATAACTGTAAAACCATATAAACCAAATGGTAATCGAAATCCTAGGACACCTGTAAAATTGATGAAATCCTGATTGGATAACGAGTCAATAACTCGATCGAACTTCCATTCCTTATCGATTAAAGTTTTCTGGGTGTTAATGTTTTGAATTCGAACACAAAGCGATCCATTTATAATCTTTTTATCTTCTTCGACAAAACTTTTATAGAAAGAATAATAAATTTCAACAAAACTACTAGAATCATCTAATAAGTAACGACCGTAATCCACATCAACTTTAAATTTCACCTGAGCAAAACTTAAGGATGAATAAAATATAATTAGTAACGAGAAAATTAAAAATTGCATATCACGTTCATCAAAGAAAAAGGCTGGATTAGACCAGCCTTTTAAGTATTAGTGATTTAATTAAATTAATTATTAGGTATTAGTGATTTAATTAAATTAATTATTAGAATCCAATTTTAATAGCAAACACATGATTAGCATCAAAATATCTTGCCCAACGGTAAGCATAATCAAAAGTGAAGTCCAAACCCGCTTTAAAATTAATACCGGCACCAAAAGTTGGACCGAAAATGTTTTCGTCAACGTTCGTCTCTTCGCTAATCGAATATCCGCCTCTTAAATAAAAGAAATCATTAAAATTAAATTCTGCTCCAATTTTATATTCGTCATTAGCAAAATTGTTATTTTGATATGCGGTGGAAATAATCGCTTTATATGAGCCCATAAATGTTCTTTCATAAGCCAAACCAAGCTCAAGTTGAGATGGGAGCTCAAAACCAGCGGCATCGATTTTATAAAATTGTTCGCCTCTGGAAGCAGAAACGTCATCTGCTCTCCTTAGTAAATCGGGACCATCGAACTTCATCGGAGGACCTAGATTCTTTAGAACAACTCCCAATTTCAATCCGCTAATATTGGCTATACCCGAATATTGGACCCCTGCATCAAATGCAACTCCAGTACTACTTGTCCTAATAATCTTTTCACTAATTAACTTTACATTAACTCCAACTCTGATTCGATCGGTTAAAGCATTCGAATAAGTGACTCCGAGAGTTACAAAGGTGGGAGAAAAATGTGAACCAGTCCCTTCCGGTGCTTCTACGGTAGTTACCGGGATATCTCCAAAGTCTACGGATTTAATGCTAAAGGCCAATGACCCAAAACTTCCGAAATTGGCGGCAAGTGCAGCGTATGATACGCCTATATCCGCTATATAATTCATCTGCGAAAACATTACCTGAGCGCTATTTTTGCTAAAGCCAAGTCCTGCGGGATTATAATAAATTGCTTCAATACCTTCCACGTCGGCAATATTGGTACCATTCAAAGCGAGTCCCCTTGCACCGACTGGAATCAAGAGTTCCTGAGCACCAGCAGTTCCATTTCTTTTATCGCCACCAGCAAAAAGTTCATTCGCAGAGGAAAAAATAACTAAAATTAATAGACAAATTTTAATATAAATTTTTAACATAGAAAATCTCCTTTGTATGTGATTATCAATTGAGAGGGGAGTCTCCTCCCCCGCAACAATTGATTATAATCGATCAATATATTGTGTCTCCATAATAACTGCGATTTTCATCACTTTCGTGCCAATACCAGGCATATCCAGGTGCGCTATATACATACCGCTTGCAACAGGTATACCATCCTGGTTTCTTAAATCCCAATCTAAGAACTGCGAAGTGTTCTGTTTCTCAAGTTTATTGATAAAAACTCCAGAAATTGTAAATATTCTAACTGTTACAGTATTCGGTAGATTGGTAAAGCGGACAAATCTTTGATATTTATCTCTTTCAAGGGCATTTGCACCGAAATATGGATTTGGAAATACATTAATTTTGTCTAGTGCAGTTTTAGCAAGTTCCAAATCATTGATTTTTGGCTTTATTGCAGTAAATTCAAAAACTTCAGTATCCTTTATCCCCTTCCAGGTGAAAATCTTGACAACCGTTCCTGCTTTTGGAAAATCATCCGCAGATTTAGTCATAATCGTAAATTTCCCAATTGGGTAATCCGCTGCCCTTGAAATCCCAGAAGGATCTGGCATTGGATACGTGTAAGTTGAATCTGTCCCAAGAGGGCGCATAAAATAAAGCTCTTCAAATTGGATACTATCCTTTCTTACAAGGTCCTTATTTATTACAGTCGAATTCCATAACGTATCTTTTATACCGATTTGCTTGGTGTCATAGACTTTTATATAGTGTCTTAAATTTAGAGGGTTGCTTTTGTTGCCAACATTCCAAAATTGAAGAGGAACTTTTGAGGTTTTACTCTTTGGATTGCTTCTTAACAAGTCTGTAGTAAAACCTGGTGAGGGTGCGTAAAACTCACTTGCATCAGCGTCAGAAGTAAACCTAATTTCAAAGTCATTTTCAGCAGCAACCTTGTTGAAATTTAAATTCTGCATGGAATTGATTGGGCTTCCAGCAGGGTCAATTCCAGCAATCCACCAACCATAAGCTGTTGACCGGCCAAATATATTCAGCCCCTTTCGTGGAACAAAAGAAACAAGATTACCCGATGCCTTAACATCTTTCCCAGCATCTTTTAAGAGAACAACTTCCCTAATCCGATCTAAATTAGCAGCGGAGCCAGGGTCAGCAACTCCAACAACAAAGCCATCGATTACTGTATTGTTTTTCTCAATAAATTTGGTAAGAGTTGTAACATCATTATCTCTTAAATCGGTGTAGGTTAGGAATTGAGCTTGATTTCGCAATAAAGTATCTGATTTCGTAACATTAATTAGGTTCCATATTAATTTCCCAGCATTCTTGGAAAAAGTTATACGATACCTATCCCCGGTTAAGGCATTAGGATCAATAACTTTTATTTTGGCAAAACCTTCACTAATACCACTCACCTGTTCAAAATCGACAAAATCGCCATAATTATAAAGATAACTTGTACCAGCACTCGGACTCTGGGGAAAAACCTCAATAGGACGATGTGTCGATTTCAATACCTTGGGGGAGCTGTTGGGACAATAACCATAAGCAACTACTCCAATATAATATGGTGTGCCGTTGTTTAACGCTTTCTTTGAATAGCTATCTTCAGTCAGTTCAAACGCTCTGAATAAACCTGTGTTACTGCCTGCAGCTACAGGAAGCAACACATTTTCACCCTGCACAGATTGCATATCCAATATTTTTGTGATATCATTCTCAAGATCATATGTAGCTAACAGAACGGGATCAGTACCTGCAATATCCCGGTATTGATAAATTTCGTAACCCTCAAAATCATATGTAGTATCTGCTAACTTACGTCCGGTAATGAGTTTGTCAATTTCAGAATAGGATTCTACTTTTTTATCCCAATAGAAAACTATTTTCTTATCGAGGCCACTAAAACTCACTGCGGGATGAGTGGGTGGAGGAGTAAGTTTAAAATCTAAATCGTAAGCTTTTTGGGCAGCTTCATCGGTCGATTTTAGTACTGCAACACTATTAATATTACTCGTGCCTTGAGCTATTAAAATGCCGACTACTACCTCCTGAGTGTCAGATGGTGCTAATGTAAATGGACCTGAACTCATTAGATGACGTCTATCATCAGGATCCGGTCCACCGGGCCAGCCTTTACCTTCGTACCAACCTTTCCCAGCAACCGGGTCCCCAGCACACACGAATTTGGTAGCTAAACCAGTATTAGGATCAATATACGGATTCCCATTCCATACAAGACCTTGCAGATAATTGTAGAACTCTAATGTTCCAGTGTAATTACCTTGAGCTGGGTCTCTGTAGGTAGTGTTACCATTGATGTAATATGCAAAAGCAGTCATCGGTAGGTTTGTTTTTCCCTTTATCCATTTTCCATCGAATTTTCCACTATCGGGTAAATTCTTCTCCTTAATTATTGGATATTGATCGACATCATATGGAACTATTGGACCTTGGAAAAAATCATATCCGACAGCCGGTGGTGGAGTGCCATAAACCCCATCATCATTATTATCTCCGTTATAGGTATAGCCCAAACTTAATATTGTATCACAACCGGTATAATCATCACCTGCATAACCTAAATCAGTATCTGACCAATAACCGAGATAAAAATCGGTTACTTTATTACCCCCCTTATTAATTATTTTATACTTTTTAAATACCATATCCCCTAAGGGTCCTGTACGATTAAAACCGAAAATGGTAGTTTGAAACTCCAATCCTATTGGTTGAGATCCATAAGTGAAGGTAGATCTTGCGGGATCCATATCATTTGCAACATACCATAGGACCTCATCACTGATGAATTGGGGTACTTTTTTCCCGGTCTCATCTATTTCATAAGGAGCTCCATCTTCGATGGGCCACTCTTCGTAATCTTTTTTATATGCTCGTCTTGCAGGTCCATCGGGTAAGGATTCCCACCCCTTACGGATTTTGTATACTCTATATTTTGTAAGAGAAGGATCATCCGGCAAGCCGCTTTCTAAAATCTTACCAGCCTGTAATCCTTGTCTGTGAGTATTTCCGTTCATACGAACTTCCTTACCTACTTTTCCTGCCCAAATCAAACCATCTTCAAAAATAGCCGATTTGGTTGCATTAATACCACCGGGCCAATAAAAACCGTTACCATCGGTTTTGGGATCATGAGAACCATCGCCATTATTTGAAACATACATCAACACCTGGTTAATTGCGATATAATTATAATTGTCATTAATAGTTACTTTATTCAAGCGATTCTGGTTTTTCTCGTTTTCTCTGAAGCCAAGCGACAATAATGCAATACAAAACACAACAGTAAAACTATATTTAATTATTTTTATGTTCATAAAATTCTCCGTAAAAATTCTAAAATTAACCTTGGTTAAATTAGTAATTCAACCTTATTCCTAGTTTAATTTGTCTTGGTGATCCAAAATATCCTGCAGAGTAGGTTAATGCTCTATAGAGATCTTGATACAATTGAGCTTTATCATCACCAAATCTTCTATAACCTTCAATCTGAGCTATACCTTGCGGGTCAGTAAGGTAACCATCATCATATGCATCTCCAGTATTATTAAAGACAGATACGACATTCTGGGTATTTAATAGGTTCATAATCCAGATATAAAGATTTGCTTTGAACGGTCCAAAATTAAACGTTTTGTCTATTCTGGCATCAACCTGAAATGTCCAGGGAGTTGTAGAAGTATTAAGAGGTTCATTAGGTATTCTTGCATTACCGTAACCATCCCATCGAGTAAAATTAAAACCACTACCAAAATTAACCAAGAAATTCATCCCAAAATTTTCTAATATTCTCTGTCCAAATAATATCGGGCCGTCATTACCAGAAAATCTGTAATCAATATTTAATGCCCCTTTATGAGCAAGATTAAAATCAGTTGGGGCTATCATCTGCGGGAATAATGGCTCAGCCGTTGGGGATTGCCATATCATCCTGAATCCTGTAGAAGGATTTGATCCCGTACCAGAGGCATCTGAGTAAGTATAATCTAACGTAGCGGCTATTCTTGACGTACGTCTTAGATCAATACTAAATTCAAAGCCCTTTGTAGTTGAGAAATCCCCATTTACCCAAGCATAGTACTGTCTATGATTTGCAGTCTCAGAAGCATAAATTGATCTAATTTGAATTTGATCTTTTATATCTTTATAGAATCCAGTAAGATTGAAGGCTAAAAAATCACCGAGCATCTGCTTAAATCCAATTTCGTACTGCGTAGTTTGTTCAGGTTTTAAGCCGAATCCAACTGGTTGAGAAATTGCAAATCCACCCTTAATATTGTCTGCTACCGTACTATATCCTTGATAAATATCACGTAATTGCGTTTGTTGAATAAATTTTCCATACTGAGCATGAAATACTGTATTATCAGTAACAGGGAACGAAAAGCCTAATCTCGGGCTAAATTGTGCGGTTGGCTCGACATCTTCAAGTGAAATCGGATCAATTTTATCGTTTTTATCAAAGATAATATTACTCGGATCCTTAAACTTTTGTGAATTTGTATTTATATAATCAAAACGAATACCAAAATTGATAACAAGATCAGAATACTCGATTTTATCCATCAAATAAGCTGCGGCAAATATTGGGTGCTTCGGTGCATATAGTCCTTCTTCATCAGATTTATTTCCAAATACATCATATCCATAATTATCAAGTCTATCATAAATCTTATAATAATCACCTTGGGGATTTGCACGAATATTCGAGACAATTCCTCTTGGAGATAAGGAGTATCTTCTGATTGTCCAGTAATCAAATTCACCACCGAATTTAATTTCGTTATGCCTCAATTGAATCAGCGAGTTAAGTTTGCCACCTAATCTGTCAGTCCTTTGTTTTCTATAAGCGTTAAACGGAACAGTGGATCGAGTGAATGTAAAACCGTAGGCTTGATAAGGATCTAGATTAACCCCATCCCGCTTCATGCTCGTACCATATTTGGCATTTTGTAGGGAATCACCATAAGCGGTTATATCGTGTTGAAAAATCGGGTCCATATCAAGATAGAAATCCGAGTAATAGTTAAAAACAACGTCATAAAACGCATTGGTGGCTAGAACGTGGGTGAACTTGAGACTTGAAGTTATAGTTTGAGATTGATTCACTCCAGCACGTTCAGCAGTAAAGACATTTGTTATTCCAACACCATTTCTCCCTTCAGTGAAATTGAATCCACCATTTAGTCTTATTGTAAACGGATTCAAATCAAAGTACAAATTCCCGGAAAATTGATAAGAATTGTTGTTAAACCCGACTAAATAACCATCTGGGTAAACAACATTAAAAGTGTCTGCTTTCCCCCCAGCAGAAAGCACTGGATCAAAAACATTGACGAAATTTGTTCCTTTATAAAAACTTGCAGGGGATCTGTAGAATTTATTGTTAGCTGCAATAAAAAATTTAACTTTTTTTGAAGAAGGAATGAGTGGGCCGCTTGCAGTTAGGACATATTCACTAAATCCATAAGAGTAACCACCCAAAAACTTCTCCCCAAGTTGAGAGAAATTATCAGTAATGAGCTCTAAACCAAAATGGTATTTTTCACCACCGATACGAGTTTGAGTACTGATGATACCGGCATTCGCACCGCCAAATTCAGCTGAATACCCACCTGCTTGGAATTGGATTTCTTCGATTGCATTAGCAATCGGTGAAACTCGGGAACCTCCAAACACCGGATTATTAACTAAAACTCCATCAACATAATAAGCAACTGCATCGGCGCGACTACCTCTGATATATAAATTATCGTCTTGAGAAACAACCCCTGTTTGTGTTGCAACGATTTGAGTTACGTCTCGAAGAGGCAAATTTTCTATATCTTCAGAGCGGACAATATTAATAGTATTTGTTGCATTTTTAATAATCAATGGCCTTTCAGCCACTTTAACAATAGTTCCTAATTCAATGGCCGTTGAAGTCAGAATAAATTCAACAGAAGTAGTTAAATTGACCGAAACTTTGACATTACTCAAAATGGCTTCATTATATCCAACGTAGCTTGCTTTAAGAGAATACGTCCCAGGTGAAATATTTAATATTATAAACTCACCTCTAACGTTTGTTGCGGCTCCTAAGCTGGTTCCCTCAATAAGAACGCTGGCTCCAATTAAAGGTTCATTGCTATCGTCGAATATAGTGCCTGAAATTTTTCCAGTTTGAGAAAAACTGGGACTACTGGAAAAAATTAAAATCAAAATTGAAAAAATCAATAATGCTAATTTGTTTTGCATTTGTTATCTCCTCAGTAATTTTAAATTACTTTGACCGTATTGGTAAAGGATCTTTTTCATCCATTAGAACTTTCAGATTATCCGGCGCACCGTATAAGTATATATAATATCTTTTTCCAGCTTTTGAATTAAATAATGAGTCGGCTGGATAAAAGATCTTACTAACTGCTTTTCCTGATTCTCTAAAATGGAATAAATAATTTCCTAAAGTATGATTTGGATAGGAATAAACGTTTCCGTATTCAAATTTTCCTACATGAACAAAGTTTTTATGGATAGTATCCGCAGCAAGTTTTCTTTGACCTAAGAGTTCAAATTTTAGTGCATCAAGTGTCGGAGTTCCTGTTGAAGCATTTATTAAATAAAAATTACTAGTACCGCTTGTTGGTGCAGCGCTGACATATACTTCATTCTCCTCAAACTTGAAGGGGGCAAAAGTATTCAATTCCTTACTAGTGTCAGCCCAACCGGCAAAAACAACTGTTATTCTCTCATAAGAAGAGAACTCTATGTCTTTATTATATACCGTATCGGTTCCAGAAACAATAATAAATTTATGCTTCCCGGATAGAAAATCAGAATAATCCGTACTTGAACCTTGCTGAAGATTAGATATTGTTTTGACAATTTCCGAGCCTTCGAAAATCTTAATTTGAAGCGAATTAAGATTTGATGATAGATTAACAAATCTTACAACTGAATAAGGCCTTTTAAGAGGTTCTATTAAAGGCTCATCTACACAACTATAAAAAGAGAAAATTGTAATAAAAATTGCCCACAATAAAATTAATGATTTAGCAATTGACCGCATCGTCTTCCTCCAAAAATTTCTAACTAAACCTGATAATTAATATGTAAAAGGAGAGGTTACCTTTAACAAGTAACCTCTGATTAAAATTAATTAATATTATTTCAAATACATCATTTTTTTAGTTTCTGAAAAACTGCCTGCCTGCAGAGTATAAATGTACATTCCAGAAGCTAAATTCTTAGCGTTAAAACTAATATTATGTGTACCAGCATCTTGAACTTCATTTACTAAAGTTGCGACTTCTCTTCCTAGCATATCAAATACTTTTAGAGTAACGAGATTATTCGAAGGGATAGTATAACTGATATGAGTTAGTGGATTGAATGGATTAGGATAGTTTTGACCTAATTTGAAGTCTTTTGTAACTACTTCATCATCCCTTACATCTGTTAAAATCGAACTTTTTGCTACTTTAGTATAGAGGAAATAGTTCCTATTCTGTGGGTGAGTCGTCTGTTGTAACCAGGTACCAGGACTTCCATCATTTTGTACTAAAATGTGTAGATCATTATCTACCAAATCAGCGACTGACGCATAAAGAACGTCTTCTCCGACTACACTCGTTCCGTAAATATCCTTCGGAGCTGACCAGGCTGTTCCATTCGACGAGCCAACTGCATAGACGTGACCAAAAGGATTCTTATCATCTGGAGTTGCAGGATCATTAGCAGCAACATCCCCACCTTTAAATCCTTGAAAAACAATGAATACGTTCCCGGCGGCATCTGAGCCAATTGAAGGCATTCCGGTTAAACCGACATCAAGTCCCATGTTGATTGTTGTTGGAACGCCTGTTCCAGTAATTCCCATCAAGGATGCATCACTCATTGAAGCATTCGGTACGGCTGCTGTTACAGGTGCACTCATACCAGTTCTCCAGTATTTAATGCCAGCCAATGACCAATCTGTTGTGAAGAAAACTCTTTGCAATTTACCAGTGACAGTATCTCTTATAGGAGCGCCAAGGGTATCAACAACGATTCGGTAACCGAGTTGGTATGTACCCCATGCAAGATGAACCTTCCCGGCTGCATCAATATGAGCATCTCCAGTTCCATCAGGATATGAGTAATCTAACATTTTATATGTTTTTGCCGGGAAGAAAGATGAATCAAAGGGATAACTGGCTAAATTGAGATCATGGGTATAAGCGTCAAGTATGGTTTGCTCTGTAAAAGTTGTTCCATTATCGGCCGATAAATAGAGCATCACATTAGCGCCAGTAACAAAGTTGGCTAGAGCTACTTTCCCATCTCTAACGGCAATCATATAATCATCAGCGCCGTTTACTGAATACCCATTTATCCACGCAGGTGCATTTGTATCTGCAAGGAATTTATTTGTCCAATTAGTTCCGCCATCTAATGAATAGGTAAAGCGAACCCTTGTTCTACCAGCTGTCCAATAAATACCATAATATGAGCCGCCGGCACCTTCTTCAACAGCAAGTTTAGGCCAAATATTGCTTGGGGTCACAAGCTGATTAGTCCAAGCCGGGCTTTCCGGAGTACTTCCATTAATTGCAATGTTAACACCGGTATGGCTGCAAATAACTCCCGCTTTCACTGAAGCAAATGCGCCAATAGTTCCCCATCCACGACGGGCAGTTTCGATTCTCGTCCAGATTGTTGCTGTATCAATCCAGGAGGTACCGTTGAAATAATTATAATAAGTTCCTCTGTCGCTTGTGGCAAAATCCGTAGCTGCCATTGTGCCAACCATTAAGGTTCCATCACCAAAATTTAAGATTCTTTCTCCAACAGCTCCATTGGTCATATAGTCGTAATAAGTATATCCGACTACAGCTCCGGGGACAGTTGCAAGTTTTACTACCGGATCTGGTGCAGTATTGATAGCCTTGCTAAGGACTTTTTCTGAACCAACAAAAGTTTTTGGTGCTTTAACATGTTCAATAGTTTGTAATTGAGCAAGTAAAAGTACTGGAAGTAGTAACAAAGAAACGAACAGAATTGTAAATTGTTTAAGCATTGCGCTCTCCTTCTTTATTTTTGAAGTATTGTTAATTATTTAAGAAATAAAACATTTTTTCGTTGCGAACTATTTTAGCAACCCTTCTTTTGTTTACATTATAATATATGTAAGTATTTTTGTCAAGTACTTTTTTCGATTTTTTTGCGAAATAAAATCAGCGTCAAATACCCCGCCAAGTGTAGAAAATATTGACAGATGAGACTACTCTAAAAAGCTAAAGTTAAAATAACATGGCGTGAGAGCAGTCTGAGGCCATCTAAAAAGTTCTTTCCTGCCCGCCCATTCGTATTTCGCCTGCCACGACAACGCTATGATGTGGCAGGTGAGGCAGGCGGGGTGAACCTTTGTGCCTTAGCGACTTTTCCCGTGAGAGGGATGCCTTCGGCAGTGGCTGATGTTTTGAACCCCGACAAGTCGGGGCAAGTTTTGCTTGATAATATGCGAATGCATCCCCTTGGGAAAGATTTTTATTTGCCATTCACACCGTTGGATAATTCCATTAATCAATTTGATAAAGTAAAACAATATCCAACGGGGCGGGGACATTTACCCCGTTGAATATTCACTTTAATTTTTGTTCATCCAAATTATTCAACGAGATTATTCAACGGGGCAGGGACTCGAAGAACCACTAAGTCCGCCAGTGCGGATTACTTTTTGGACGACCACGATTCGTCTCACTGATGTTTTTTGCCACTATTTTTTGAGTGAGTTGAGATTTACAATTCCAATGAGTTTTTTTGTTTTATAGTATTCAACAATTTGTTCGGCGATTTGAATTGAGACTTTTTCCTGTGCTTCTTTTGTTGCCGCACCAATGTGAGGAGTTACAGTAACATTCGGATGTGATATTAATTCATTCGGAAAAAGCGGGGGTTCAGTTTCGTAAACATCGAGGGCGGCTTGGGAAACCTGTCCGCTGTTCAAAGCATCTAGTAAAGCAATTTCAGAAATTATTCCTCCTCGGGCACACTGAATAATTTTCACTCCTTTTTTGCACAGGCTAAGCTCTTCCCGATCAATTAAATATTTCGTTTCAGCGTTCAGAGGAACATGCAATGAAATGATATCAGATTCTGATAGAAGCTGATTTAAATTTACTAAGCTTACACCAAGTTTTTCACCAACCTCTTTCGATAAATACGGATCGTTTGCGATTACATTCATTCCGAATGATTTGCAGCGAATAGCGACTTCTTTACCGATCTTACCAAAGCCGATTATTCCGATCGTTTTTCCGTGAAGCTCAGTTCCCATATATTTTTTTCTATCCCAAATTCCGGACTTTAATTCTGAGTTTGCGTGAGCAATGTTGCGACACATCGAAAGAAGCAAAGCCATTGTGTGCTCTGCAGTGGAAATTGTGTTACCTCCCGGTGTGTTCATGACCAAAATTCCTCTACGCGAAGCTGCATCAACATCAATGTTATCGACACCCGCACCGGCACGTCCGATCAGTTTAAGCGATTTTGCTTTTTCTATTATAGATGAAGTGACTTTCGTCCCGCTGCGGACGATTAGTATTTCATATCGATCGATGATTTGTGTGATATCATCATGCTTAAGTCCCGGTTTGTGATCAACTGCGAAACCATTCTCCTCGAGAATTTGAATGCATGATTTTTCAATCGGATCGGTGATTAAAATTTTTATCATAAATATTCAAATCGGTTACTGACTGAAGTTACTAACTGATGTTACGCACTTTGTGATTTCTTTGTGTCCCCGCCTGCCAGAGTATAACCTACAGGGCGGGCAGGTTTGTGGCTTGCAGGCTGTTGCAAAACTAAGAATTGGTCACTCTGAGTGAAACGAAGAGTCTCAAAATGTTAAAAAAGAGATTCTTCACTACACTTCGTTCCGTTCAGAATGACAAAATGGTCAATCTGCAACACCCTGCTTGGTGGCAAAAAAAACAACAAATAAAGCCACTAAGGCACGAAGTCACCAAGTTTCACAAAAGAAAATTTATTGAATTAAAATTAATGCGTAACATAAGTTAGTTACTAAGTGCTTCTTCGATTTTAGTTACAATGTTTCCTTTCGGAACAGCACCAATTAAAGAAGTATGCACCTGTCCCCCTTTGAAAATCATCAAGGTTGGGATGCTTCTAATTCCATACTCCATCGCAACTTTTTGATTTGCATCGACATCCACTTTTGCGAATTTGAACTTACCGTCATATTCTTTTGCAAGCTCTTCAACAACAGGGGCGACCAATCTGCAGGGACCACACCAAATTGCCCAGAAGTCAACAAGCACAGGTAAATTTGATTCTAAAACTTCGTTCTTAAAAGAGTCATCAGTTACTTCAATTGGTTTCATTAATTATTTCTCCATTTTATCATTTATAAATATTTGGCTATTAACTCAAGTTGACCGCCTATAGAAAAATTACAAAAAAAAGACACGAATTTCACTAATTATCACAAACTTACCTGTCTACCGCCAGGTAGATAGGAATTGAATTGGTTAAAATTCGTGCCTGCACGCCAAAGTGCCTGCCTTTGCTGAGAGGCTTCGCGTAGATAGGCGCTTCGGCACGCAGGCGTGTAATTAGTGGCAAAATTTGAATTTTCATATCCAAACGGTCAGCTTGAGTTAATTACATTACTCCATTCTTTTTAATAATATCACGAGCAATAATTCCTTTTTGGATTTCGTTCGTGCCTTCAAAAATTTTGTTGATTCTTGCATCACGATAGAAACGCTCAATCGGCAGTTCGCGCGAGTAACCCATTCCACCATGAATTTGAACAGCCATATCAGCAACTTGACAGAGAGCTTCCGAGCAATAGTATTTTACGATCGCTGCTTGTCTTGAAATATTTTTCTTTAAATCGTAATCCGTTGCTGTTCGATATACAGTCGATTCCATATTATAGATAAGAATCGCCATATCGGCTAACATAAATTGAATTGCCTGAAAATTGCTGATGGATTGATCGAACTGGACTCTCTCTTTTGCATATTTTGTTGAATCTTCGAGAAGCTGTTTTGCAGCACCGACACAACAAGCACCGAGTCCTAATCTTCCGGCATCGAGTGTTTTCATTGCTATCAGAAAACCGCGTCCATCTTGACCGATCAAATTCTCTTTCGGAGTACGTACATTTTCAAAAGTGATTGCATTAGTTGTACTTCCTTTTATACCCATTTTCTTTTCAGCGGGACCGGCAGAAAATCCGGGCCATTTAGTTTCAACGACAAAGGCACTTAGTCCACGCTCAGTGCGCGCAAAAACTGTTAGGACGTCGGCAAGAGAACCATTGGTGATCCAAAGTTTTTCTCCATTTAATATCCAATCATTTCCATCAAAATGCGCACGAGTTTTAACATTGAAAGAATCAGAACCAGCTTGTGTTTCGGTCAGACAGAATGCACCGATGAACTCACCTTGTGCGAGTGGAACAACATATTTCTTCTTGAGTTCTTCAGAACCGCCAAGAAAGATTGCGTTAGTCCCGATCGATTGATGCGCTCCGATAAATGTTGCTGTTGACAAACATGCACGAGATATCTCTTCTTGTTGGATACAGTACCCTACTTCACCAAATCCTCCGCCGCCGTACTCTGTCGGGAATGCTGTACCAAGCAGACCAAGTTCACCGATCTTTTTTATAAGTTCTTGGGGTATTTTTTCCTCTTCATCTATTTTTTGTGCAATTGGTTTGATCTCATTATTTGTAAAATCTCTAACCATTTCCCGCAGCATGTTTTGTTCTTCTGTAAATTTAAATTCAAACATCGACTTCAATCCTCTTATTTTTTTTCAATAGCTCCAATTTATATATAATATTTATTTATTGGTTTTATCCCCTATGTAATTTACAATAAATTCGGCACCATCAACACCGATAACATTTCCGGAAATCCAGTCACAATTTGAATTACAAAGTGAAACAATTGCACGAGCGACATCTTCGGGGGTTGTCAATCGCCCGCGTGGATTTTTCAGCTTTGCGATCTCTATCATTAATTTTGCTCCGGGAATTTTTTGAAGTGCAGGAGTATCTGTTACACCTGCCATAATTGCATTCGCAGTTATATGCATTGGTGCAAGCTCAACTGCTAGTTGACGGATATGCGCTTCTAGAGCAGCTTTTGCTGCAGAAACAGCTCCGTAATTATTTATAACAGTGTGAGAACCCGCACTGGTTAATCTAAAAATTCTTCCTCCTTCACCAAAGAGATTTCGAAAAACGAATCCCTGTACCCAATAGACCATCGAATTTGCCATCACATCCATCGTCATCTCAATCTGAGCTTGAGTTATCGCTTCAGTAGAGTTTTTTGCGATATATGGTTTGAGTGTCCCGAATGCGAGAGAATGAATTAATACCTTTACTTTTCCTTTTTCTGTTACAAATCTCTCTTTAATCTCGTCAAGAATTTCATTTCTCTTGATAGCATCAGCAGCGTTGATGTTGAAGAAGACTGCTTGATTTCCTGTCTTCTCAATTCTTTTTATTATTTGTTGAACTTTCGGCATAGTGATTTGTCTGTCAAGATGAACGCCAAAAATATTGTAGCCATTCTTTGCCAACTCAATGGCGGAAGCACCACCAAATCCACTCGACGCACCAAGAATCAGTGCCCAGTTCTTTTCCATATATTACCTTTCAATTCGTTCATTATCATTTAAAGTGTGCTTAACTTAAAAAACCAAAATGGTTAAATCAACATTCGTAACAAATGACATATCTCGGAATGCGGATGGATTCTAAAGACCCCGACAAGTCGGAGCGGGTATGTCATTTCTCATAGATTCGCTCAATATCGTCTGACTCCGCATGCCCCGACAAGCCTGCCTGCCTCACAGCTATAGACGTGGCGGGCAGGTCGGAATAAACGGGATACCCCGCGCTTCGCTCTACATCCGCCGATGGCGGATTCAGAATGACTGTTTTGTATAACTTCAGTTAATAACTGACTATTTAATTGGATTTAATTATAAAAAATCGAAATGTCATTTCGCCAGAATTAAAATATTTTCAACAGGAAAGATTTTAGTGAGATCATTTAAAATTCCATTAGTCATTGAAACCAAATAATTTTTCAATACAAATCTTTCGCTTCCTCCATCTTTAGAAATTGCATTGAGATAAACCGGTGAACCTCCTTTGTGCTTCAACAACATTTCCTTCAATTTCACCAGCGATTCTTTCGGAGTTTTGTCGAGTTCAATATCAATCACAATTCCGGATCCAAGTCGAGCGAATGCATCATCAACAGGAATTATTTCAGATACGCGAATCTGGATTGAATCTCCCCTTTTTTCGGCTATGCCTCTCAAAATAACTGTGCTGTATTCCTTCAACAGATGTTGATACATTTTATATTTATCGTCAAAAAGTATTCCCTCGCTCTCTCCTGTTAGGTCCTGGATTTTTATTCGTGCGAGAGTTTTAGTCTCCTTATAAATTTTTGTATTTACTTCCAACAGAACAACGCAGACCGTAATTGCTCTTTCATGCTCATCATAGTGCTCAACTTCACCAAGATAAATATTGCTGAATGATCTTACCTGCAAATCATAATCTGAAAGAGGATGACCTGAAATATAAAATCCTAAAACTTCCCTCTCTTTTCTGAGTCTTTCCGGATGAGACCATGATTGAACTTTAGGAAGTTTCGGTTCGTGATCTGTATTCCCATCTTTAGCAGCCAAATCAAAAATTGAAGTCTGACCGACTCGAGCCGTTTCTTGTTTTTTCTGTCCGTAGCTCAAAGCAGTGTCGGCAGCATGAAAAAGTTGTGAACGGTGCTTGTGCAATCGATCGAAAGCCCCCGCGAGTATCAATCCTTCAAGAGCTCGTTTGTTGACAGTTTTCGTATCGACTCTGCTGCAAAAATCAAAGATGCTTTTGTATGGGTTCTCTTCACGTGCCTTAACAATTCCTTCAACAGCAGAAACTCCGACGTTTTTAATTGCAGCGAGACCAAATCTAATGGCGCCAGCCTCGATAGTAAAATCAACAAAGCTCTTATTCACATCCGGCGGAAGGACTTGAATACGCATTTTACTGCATTCATTTAAGAAGGGTGAGATCTCATCCTGCTTTGTGAGATTGGCGCACAAGTTCGCCGCTAAAAATTCAACTGGATAATGAGCCTTAAGATACGCTGTTTGAAATGCAAGAATTGAATATGCAACACTATGACTTTTATTGAAACCGTAATCTTTGAATTTTTTTATTTCTTCAAAAATTTCTTCGACAAGTTTTTTCTCAAGCCCATTTCTAACTCCCTCTTCAATAAATTCCAGTTGAAGTGCGATCATCAGCTTTTCATCTTTCTTACCCATTGCCCGCCTCATGAGATCTGCTTTGGCAAGAGAGTAGCCGACAATTTCATTTGCAATTCGAATTACCTGTTCCTGATAAACGATAATTCCATAAGTTTCATTTAATATAGGTTCGAGGGATGGATGAATGTACCTGATTTGTTTTCGTCCGAATTTTCGATCAATGAATTCATCAATATACTGCATCGGACCAGGACGGTTTAGAGCATTCATCGCAGATAGTTCTGTTATTGAAGTGGGTTTTAATCGCTTTAAATATTCTTGTGTGTGCTGCTTATCAAATTGAAATACACCGACAGTCTTACCTTTTCCGAATAGTTCAAAGGTTTTTTCATCACCAAGAGGAATTTTATCAATATCTATATCGACATTATGATTTTGCTTTATGAATTTCAAAGCTTTTTGGATGATTGTTAATGTACGCAAACCGAGAATATCCATTTTAACAAGACCAACTTCTTCGAGGTCTTTCATATCGTATTGAGTTACACTGGAATTATCATTGTGTTTATAGAGAGGTGAATATTCATGAATTGGCCCCGGCGCAATTACAACACCTGCAGCATGAACTGATGCATTGCGATTTAAATTTTCGAGTACGGAAGCATATTCGATAAGTTTTTTAATTCTTTCATCCTTCGGTCTTTTAAGGAAACTTAGTTCAGGAACTTCTCTGATTGCCTGTGCGATCGTCATTACCTTACCAAAAACCGATGGAATGTTCTTTGTGATCTCACGAACTTCAGGAATTGGAATATTCAGAACCCGTCCGACATCATTTATGATTTGCCGCGATGATAATCTGTTGAATGTAATTATTTGAGCGACATTTTCTGCCCCATATTTTTCTCGAACGTATTCAATGATTTCTTCGCGCCTGTCGTCAGCGAAATCACAGTCAATATCTGGCATAGAAACTCTATCAGGATTTAGGAAACGCTCAAACAGCAAGCCATACTCAAGTGGATTTACATTCGTAATATCGAGAGCATAGGAGACTAAACTTCCTGCAACGGATCCACGACCGGGACCGACAGCAATATTTTTCTTTTTAGCAGCGTTAATAAAATCCTGAACGATGAGAAAATATCCCGAGTAACCCATTTGCTTGATAACTGAAAGTTCAAACTCGATTCTCTGCTTAAGTTCATCTGTGACATTTTCTACTTTTTTCTTAAGTCCATCGTAAGTAAGTTGTGTGAGATAATCATCGAGTGAATTTGTTCCCGCATCTTTGGGAATGGGAAATTGCGGGAAGAAATTTTCACCAAGTCTAAGTTCAAGATTACACTTTTCTGATACTTCCAAAGTATTCTCAATTGCAGCTGGAAAATCGCGGAATAGCTGTGACATTTCTTCTGAATTTTTAAAATATATTTGATCTGTGCCATAACGGAGAGTTTCGTAATCAACTTCGCCGCGTGATTCAGATATTTTCATCAAAACATTATGAGGAATTGCGTGATTTTGTTTGATATAATGACAATCGTTAGTAGCAATTAGTTTTGTATTTATCTCTTTAGCAATTTTCGGAATACCTTGCATGATGTATTCATCAACATCCATATTGTGATTCTGCAGTTCGAGATAAAAATCATCTCCGAAAATTTCTTTGTATTTGATTGCAATTCTTTTTGCACGTTCATAGTCATTATTTATCAGCGGATGCGCAACTACACCGGCAGCACAAGCTGAGAGACAAATCAATCCTTCTGAATACTTTTTGATAAGATCGATATCAATACGCGGACGGAAATAATATCCTTCTGTAAAACCGAGAGTGGAGAGAATTCCAAGATTTTTAAAACCTTGAGCATTCTTAGCAATCAGTACTAAATGATTATAATGTTTTGCCCGTTTCTTCCCATTTGCAGTATTTATTGTTGGAACGCTTGGACGAGAAAAGCGGTCACCATCTATCGTTACATAAGCTTCCATCCCGATGATGGGCTTTATTCCATGAGCTTTTGCTTCTTTGTAAAATTCAATCGCACCGAAGAGGACCCCATGATCGGTTAGTGCGACTGCCCTCATTTTATTATCAACGGCAGCACGAACTAAATCTGATATTCGGCATGCGCCATCTTGTAAACTAAAATCAGAATGATTATGAAGATGAACAAACTCTGGCAATTAAAACTCCTTGCTTAAACAAATAAATCATTTAACTGATGTTACGCATTAAGTGTACTTCCTAATACACAAGCATCAAATCCGAGCCATTTTTAATGTTTTGGTAATTTGTTATTCGGATTTGTTTCGTGCTTAGAATTTAAGATTTCGGAATTCAACTTATATGTCAACGTTTTGTGTAACATCATCATTTAAAAGAACTTAGATCGCGTTTAGCTAGTCTTTCACGTACGATCAATAAAATAATTGAAGTTGCCGGAACTGCAATCAGCATTCCAACAAGTCCAAAGAAATAAGAAAAAACAAATAATGATAAAATCAACATTGCCGGATGCATTCCGATTTGCGAACCGACAATTTTTGGATAGAAGATACTGCTTTCCAGCAGGTTCTCACCAAAATAGATCAATGGAATAAGAAGTAAACTTACCGTACTTAGCTCGCTGACCAGAGCAACGATAAATCCGATTGAAAAACTTATTAACACTCCGAAGTATGGAATGAAACAGAATACACCAGAAAGAA
>JAHJVF010000062.1 GCA_018828505.1 Bacteroidota bacterium
AATTTTATAGGAAGATATGGTGCGATTTATTTTTTTATTGTTCACGTTTATTATTCAACTTGGATTTGCTCAAACAGGATATATCTCTGGTAGAATCTCCTCAGAAAAAAAAGCTCTCTCCTCTGTAAATATTATTTTGATCAATTCAAATTTAGGTACGATCTCCGACCTTGATGGGAAATTTATTCTCGACAATGTGCCTTCTGGATCTCAGACTTTGCGATTTAGTGCTGTAGGATATGAATCGAAATTTGTTGAAATAAATGTAATTGCCAATCGACGGACTTCAATCGATTTGGAATTAATCCCTAAAATCATTGAAGTTGATCAGGTTGAAGTAACAGCAAGGAAACACCAATCACAGAAGGATACACGAACGAGTTTAATTGAACTCGAACCTCGCTCGGCAAAAATTATGGCAGGTGGTGTTGAAGATGTCTTACGAACTCTGCAATCACTTCCGGGAGTTTTAGCTCCAAATGATTTTACTTCACAAATAATTGTTCGGGGCAGCGGACCTGATCAAAATTTAATCATCATCGATGATGTTGAAGTTTTTAATCCCTACAGACTTTACGGTGTGATAAGCATGTTTAACCCGGAAGTTGTGAGTGAGATCAATCTGATTACTGGTGGATTTCCTGCCAGGTATGGAGATCGTCTCTCAGCAGTACTTGATATAACAAATAAAGAAGGCAACAACTCGAGCTATCTCCTTGGTAATATCAATGCAAGCATCGTTACGGCAAACTTAGTATTAGAAGGGAAAAATCCTTTTGGGCTTACGGGAAGCTGGATGTTTAATTCTCGCCGGACTTATTATGATTTGATTGTAGAGCCGATCGTTAAAAAAGCAGGATTGATTGAAAATGACGTGACATTCCCCAATTTTTATGACATTCAATCTAAACTTGTTTTAGGACCCTGGAAAGGGCACAAATTTTTGTTCAACAGTATTTATTCGCGGGATGGTGTTGATATTGTTTCGGGCAGTAATCGTAATCGACCTGACAGCTTAGGTATTAGCAATTTAACTAAAAATGATCTTTTAAGTTTTGCCTGGCATTATTCTAATAAGAAATATTTTAATAAGCTGACTTTTTCTTGGTACAGGAATGGTGGTAATACAGATTTTGATGCACGAGTCCTTGATCCAACGCTTAATAGAGAAATCTTTAATAATTCAATCCCGGATACACTCGAACCTTATTTACTCGGGTTTTCTTTTAATTCACTTTTTTCGTTCAGGAAATATTCAATTGATGAACGATTTCTCTTCCTGATTGGAAATCATGAAATTGAAACTGGGGCTGGTGTAGATTTCATGCAAACCAACATTGATTTTGAATTTAAGCTTGATCCGCAGCTTCAGGCAATATTTAACTCAAATCCAAATGCTCGTTCGGCTTTGAGCAGCTTTGGAAATGCTAAAGACTATGCAAGATATAAAGTGTACATTCAGGATAACTTCCCGATTCTACCGAATTTATTTTTTCAGCCAAGTTTAAGATTTGACCACTATAATATTCTTGGGAAAAGTTACCTTGCCCCAAGAGTTTCTTTATCGTATGCAATTGACAAGATCACTACCATAAGGACTTTATGGGGAGTTTATTATCAATCTCCCGGCTATGAAAAAATTCGTGACCAGAATATTTTATATGATTTCAGTCCAAAGTATACACAGGATCTCGAAGCTGAAAAGGCTGCACATTACATAATTAGTTTTGAGAGGTTCCTAACGCCGGAATGGAATGCGAAGGTCGAATTGTACTACAAGGATTTTACCGATTTGATAGTACCAAAAAGGGTACTCGGTACAAAATTTCGAACCGAGTTGATACCGGGTAAAGATCCGCGCTTCAAAGATGGATGGAAAGTTCCAACTGCATTTCAATCTGATTCAATTACTTTGATCCCGGCGAATAATTCAACGGGAAACGCTTATGGATTTGAGTTCCTTCTGGCGAAAGTCAATGTAGACAGAGTGAATCGTTTGAACGGCTGGATATCTTATTCATACGCATTTGCGAATAGAGTAGAAGATGGAATCGAAATTCCATTCAGGTACGATCAACGACATACAATAAATTTAGTTTTGAATTATCAATTCACCGATTGGTTTGAATTCGGTGCACGATGGCAATATGGTTCTGGATTTCCATATACAGAGCCGATAGGTATCAAACCGCGAATTGTTCTGCTTGATAAGGATAAAGATGGTGTCCCCGAAACTCCCGAAGTTGCTACTCGATTAAATTTACTGAATCCAAGTTCTTCAAATGAAGTTATTTTTAATGTCGATTATGGAGATGATCCAAATCGGTACAATGCGAGAAAACCGGCTTATCACAGGTTGGATATTCGAGCTACTTTCTTCACAAATTTTTGGGATCTTGATTGGACGTTTTATCTCGATGTAATTAATGTTTACAACCGTTCAAATGTAGTAAACTATGATTATTCAATTGAATCTGACCTTACTCTCAGCCGCAGAGAAACAACAATGTTTCCAATAATTCCGACACTTGGTTTTAGTGTGAGATTTTAAGGAGTGCTTCTCAATATTAAACTAAGTCCATGTTTCTATTACTCATCAGTTTAATTAAATTGAATTCGGATGAAAAAGAAAATCGAAGAAAAATATTTAGACTTAGGTGAAAGAGGGAAGCTCAGCAAACATAATAAGCTCAATGAATTAACAGGAAAGGAATGGATCAAATTCTCTAAATCCTGGTTTATCCATCGACCTCCGAGAAGAAAGGAAGATGAAGTCCTTCACCCTGCAAAATTTCCAGAAACTTTAGTTAGTGAGTTTATTAGATTCTTCACGAAAGAAGGGGAATGGGTGATCGATCCATTTCTCGGAACTGGAAGTACTGCTGTTGCTTGTTTAGAAATTAACCGAAATTGTATAGGGGTGGAATTACTCAAGAAATACTATGACGTTTCAAAAAGAAGAATTGATCGAGTACCGGCAAAGTTGAATTCAAATCCCAAGGCCGAGCTTCATAATATTGACGCACTTCAGCTCTTAACACTTCCTCTCGAAAGAAATTCAATCCATTATTGTATTACGTCTCCGCCGTACTGGAATCAATTAGAAAGAAATTCCATTCGGCAAAAAAACAGAAAAGAAAAAAATCTGGATACCAAATACAGCGGCTTGGGTAACGACCTTGGCAATTTCGAGAGTTACAATGAGTTTATTGAGAAGGTTTGCCTAGTATTCGATCAAGTTTTTGATCTGATGAAGGTTAATGGATATTTGACTATCATTATCAATAATATTTACTTTCAGAGTAAACTTTATCCTCTGGCGTTCGATCTTGCAATCGCACTAACAAAAAGGGGAACGAAAAGCTGGACAATGAAAGATGAAAAAATATGGCTTCAAGATGATAAGCCCCTTATTGCACTTGGTGTTAATAATGCTTGGGTTGGAAATAGACATCATCAGTATTGTTTGATTTTTAGAAAAGAATTAACAAATGAAAGAAATTCCACCTGCCCGCCTCATCAATAGTAAGTAGGCAGGCGGGAATAACAAATTCCAAATTCATAGTATACGGGAAAAGAAGCGGTATAAAATTCTGGGATTTGTTTTTTGGAACTTGAGATTTCAAATAATTTTATGAATAAGATATACACTGTATCAGAGTTAAATCAATCGATAAAGTTCACTTTAGAATCATCGTTCGATTGGCTTGAGATTCAAGGTGAAATTTCTAATTTCAAATCTTACTCCTCGGGTCACTGGTATTTTACACTTAAAGACGAAACCTCACAAATATCTTGTGTGATGTGGCGCGGAAAAAATAATTATGTGTTTTTCACTCCGCAAGATGGAATGAAGATTCATATCAAAGGTAAACTGAGCGTTTATGAAGTACGCGGGAATTACCAAATTGACGTTAGTACAATGAAACCGCTTGGCATCGGTGACCTTCAGATTGCATTCGAAAAGTTGAAAGAGAAATTGTCGAATGAAGGTTTGTTCGATCAAAAATATAAAAAGCCAATTCCGAAAATTCCCGGTTCCATCGGCATTGTTACTTCAAAAGATGGCGCAGCTTTGCGTGACGTTATATCGACACTTCGAAGACGATTCCCTGCGGTTGAACTAATACTTGCTCATTCTTCTGTTCAAGGTTCAGATGCATCGATTGAAATCGCTCAAGCGATTAAAACGTTGAACGCATACAAAGAGGTTGATGTTATCATTCTTTGCCGCGGTGGCGGTTCGCTTGAGGACTTGTGGGCATTCAATGAAGAAATTACGGCACGTGCAATTTTCAAATCTAAAATACCAATCATCACCGGAGTTGGGCATGAAGTCGATTTTACAATTGCGGATTATGTCGCTGATCTTCGTGCTCCTACACCAACCGCAGCGGCTGAAATTGTTGCTCCGGACATAAACGATCTGATTGAATATATAGGAGAATTTTCATATAATAACTTTGAAAAAATTGAGAATCTGCTCATATTCTACACGAATTCGATTAGAAACATATTAAAAAGTTACGCATTTGGTTTACCAGAATCGTTACTAAAAAGCAAAAGTCAAAAGTTGGACTTCACTGCATATCGGCTGCGTCAATCATTTCATAACTTCTTCCAGGCAACAAAAAATCGTTTTGATCGTTCTATGAGAGTTATTCAGCAATCTGATCCAAAAAAAAATCTGGCGAGAGGCTATTCGATCGTCCGACAGGATTCTAAAATCATTAAACGTACGAGGGAATTCAATTTGGATAATGAGACAGAGATTGAGTTTTTTGACGGGAGAATTAAAATAAATGGCTAAGAGTAAAACAGATTTTGAAAAAGATTTCAAACGACTTGAGGAGATTTCCGAGAGCTTAGAATCAGACGAAGTCACTCTTGAAAATGCTATCAAACTCTATGAA
>JAHJVF010000439.1 GCA_018828505.1 Bacteroidota bacterium
AGATGCCTTGTTAAGGAAAACTAACTAACTGATTTATGAAAAGATTGGAACCCGGTATTGGAAGCGAAACCGAAAGCAAAAAACTGAATTTTTAGTAAAAAATTCTTTACTGGATTACTGTTTTTTCTTGACTTTCTTTTCTATAGACGAAGGGATGCGGCATAGCCGTCCCTTTCACATAGTGACCCCTTTGGGGTGGGACATTCGCAGAATTTTGTTTCGAGCTTGCATGGAAAACCTTAAAAGCATTCACAGAGCATAAGGGAATTCTTACTTGCAATTCTCCTAGAGACTGTTTTAAAATGGCTCGCCGAAGGCGAGCTCGAAAGTAGTCCGCCGTGGCGGATTACTGTTCATACTTATGATTTTGAAAACTCATTGAAAATCTATCATAGCCTTCCAAAATATCTCAATGAATTTAAATCGTTGCTTAATCACCTAAAAATCGATTCTTAATATTATTCTAAAATTCCCCAATTATTTGCATTGAATTGACTTATTTCAACACGACTAATTTTTTACTCTCTGCAAATCCATTAGTGCGAAGCTGATAATAATATACACCGCTGGGTAATTGAGAATTTTGAATGGAGAATTGAGAATTGTGAAATCCAGCTTCCTTTATTTCATCAACAAGATTTGCTACCTCCCTTCCAAGAGTATCATATACTTTTATTCACACATACTGCTTACTACTTACTACATACTTGATAGTAGTTTCTGGGTTAAACGGATTCGGATAATTCTGATAAAGTTTGAAACCATCGATTGAATTAATTTCTTTATTCTCTTCTACTTTTGTGGAAGTTTTTGGGAAGAAGAATTTCAGATAGTCATCGATATGTGCCCGCCAAAATCCCCAACTGTGTCCTTCGTTGTATTCTCTGTAATAAAGGTCATAGCTTTTTGATTCGAGAATTGATTTCAGGTTGCGCACCAATGGAATAAGCCTGGCAATGTCATATTTCCCGATATCCAAATAGACTTTCAGATTTAACTTTGGACTGTTTTGAAATCCTTGAGAGGTAGAAGTAATAACATTACTCGAATGAGCCGCAACATTTCCAAAAACTTCCGGATGTGAGTAAGCAAGCCAAAGAGAAATATTTCCACCGTTCGAGGCGCCTGCAGTCGCTCTTGATCCCGAATTGCGTTTAGTTCGGTAACGAGAATCGATATATGGAATAACTTCGTTGACAATAAAATTTGTAAAAGTTCCCATTGAGCCGCCTGCGTATTCTTGAGTACGATTAACCGGCGGAATGAATACAGCGATCACCGGCTCAATTTCATTTCGTGAAATGAGATAATCTATTACATTGTGTGCAGATGCAAGCGAGACATACTCAAGTCCATCGTGGAAAAGTATCATCGGGAAACTATCAGTGCTTGTTGAATAATTTGGCGGAAGATAAACTCGCACTGTTCTCGGATTACCGAGATATAAACTGAAAAAAGTTGTGTCTTTCAAAGTTCCGTGAGATATTTCCGAATAGTATTTTATCTCAGGAGGTTGAACATAATTTGGCATTGCGAGTTCTGAGTTTGGTCCAAATCCACCGCTTACAGTTTTCAGATTTTCAGGATCGAGTATCCAGTTTCCGTCGCGGACAAATTTATAGTCTAACCTCGCATCGAGTTCGTAAGTTTTAGTTAGATAGAAAAAGTTGGTTGTTGAAAGTTTTTGCAGTTTATCTGTGGATGCACTCCATCCATTCATATCGCCCGCAAGATAAATGTTTGCTCCTGTTCCTCTGTAAATGAAATTGCAAGTTGTTCCTTCGATATACGGGATACCTACCGAGTGTGCGTGAACTATAAAGCTATCAACGAGTCTTGTTTTCTCAGCATCTGATGATGCTGAATTTACTGCAGAGACAAAATTTGTAAAATTGGATTGTGCGTGAGTGAATTGAATTTGTGTTAAAAATAATATGAAAATAAATTTTTTCATTATGCTTTAATTGTTTTGTGATTTTCCATACAAAGTTAATAAATCTCCTCTATTAAATTGATTTATCTTCGAGGGAAATCCGTAACATGATTTCTACCGCTATTTCAAAATTCAATAGCAAGCTTAGGTAGTTCCTAACGGAACTTAAAAGAATATTTTGTTTTGGGGCATATTCGAAACTAAAAACAACTGTTTCGGATAGCTTCGAAATATTCTCCTTTTGCTTATAACTTTAAATATATTCTTTTTTCAGTTACATATATTATGATGCATTAACCAATTTCTGACATAATTTGGGATACATTGTTTATTCAACT
>JAHJVF010000440.1 GCA_018828505.1 Bacteroidota bacterium
ACAAAAATTGTCGCGGCGCATTTATCTTTATCGGATTTAACGCTTTTCCATGGTTCGCTGTCATTGAAAAACTTATTTGCTGCGCGAGCAAGATTCATAATTTCTGTTAATGCATCCTTTATCTTGATTCGCTCGTAAAGCAGATCAACTTTATCAACATATTCAGTAAGGGTAGTTAACATCTTTGAATCGATCTTAGAAAGATTTTTAACCTCCGGTACTTCAGAATTGAAATGCTTTTGAGTAAAGGTTAAAGTACGATTGATAAAATTACCGAGAATGTCGGCAAGTTCGTTGTTATTCTTTGCCTGAAAATCTCTCCAGTAAAAATCCGTATCACGATTCTCCGGAAGGTTCGAAGCTAAATAATATCTCAGTGGATCAGGAGTAAAGCTTTTAAGAAAATCTTTTAAATCGATCCCCCAACCGCGGCTCTTCGAAAATTTCAATCCTTCATAATTGAGGAATTCGTTTGCGGGTACATTATCCGGTAGAATGTATTTACTTTCATCATTATCATTCCAAGCCATCAGCATCGCTGGGAAAACGATGCAATGAAAAACTATATTATCTTTACCGATAAAGGCGATATACTTTGTATTTTCATTCTGCCAGTATTTTTTCCAAAGATCGGGTTCACCTTTATCGCTGCACCATTCCTTTGTCGATGAAATATAACCTAAGACGGCTTCAAACCAAACGTAAAGTACTTTATCATTATATATTTCGAGTGGGACTTTCACTCCCCAATCTAAATCGCGCGTCACTGCCCTATCCTGCAGCCCTTCATTGAACCAGCTTTTACAGTAATTCAGAACATTTTCTTTCCAACCCTCCTGTTCGTTTTTATCATTAAGGTACTTTTCGAGTCTCTGCTGATAGTCTCCTAAAGGAAAGTAAAAGTGAGATGTTTCGCGTAGAATAGGAGTTTCACCTGTTATTTTACTTTTTGGGTTTATTAATTCGGTTGGATTTAAATAACTTCCGCAGTTTTCACATTGGTCACCACGAGCATCTTCGCTTTTACAAACCGGGCAAGTACCGATTAGATACCGGTCGGGTAAAAACATTTTAACTTTTTCATCAAAATATTGTTTTTCTTTTTTTTCTTTAAGAATTCCTTTCGAATGGAGCTTAAGAAAAAATTCCTGTGCTGTTTCATGATGAATTGGCAGTGAAGTCCTGGAATAATTATCAAAGCTCATTCCAAACTCTTCAAACGCCTTTTTATTCAAATTGTGATAACGATCAACAACTTCCTGAGGAGTGATCTTTTCCTGTTCAGCAGAGATGGTTATTGGTACACCATGCTCATCGGAACCGCAGATAAATATAATATTCTCCCCTTTTAACCGTTTATATCTTACAAATATATCAGCGGGCAAATACGCACCTGCCAAGTGTCCAAGATGAAGCGGTCCATTTGCATAAGGCAGTGCTGCCGTGACTATTGTTCTATCAAATTTCTTCAAATTTTCCAATAAATTTTGACAAATTTAACCAATACGATTGTAAATTCAAACGTAATAAAGGGAGATGATTATAAATTTACTCCTAATAATTCTTCGATACTTTGTAACCTCGAAAATTTTTGATTGCAGATTTTACTTGTAACCTTTATGGTTAGCTCATTTTTTTTAATATTAATATCATGAAAATAATTAAGGAAGACTTGAAATAGAAAATTTAATATGCTTTCACCAATTTGAAGTTGATTATAAGTTCGTATGACATTAAATTTCTTTTAAGCAATTAGAAAGAAATAAAAGTGGAACATCCCGCCCGCCACAAGATAGCTATAGTATTGTGAACAATATCTTAGTTTTTTATGTCAAAATATTTTATGGCGTATTTACCCATTTTCCATCTTCCATCAAACATCTTCCATTGCGGCTTGCCGCACTATGAAGTGGCAGGTTTATCCCATTTTTGGCAGTGAAATATTACGTTTTTACAGATGTTAGCTGTCATTTGGCTCGCCTTTTTAATAAATTGGGACAAATACACTAACCGAATGATCACCATGAAAACTATCGATCAAATCCGACTGACACCGAGCCAGCAGATCGCCCTTGCCGAGCTCCGACACAGGCTCTCCGGTTCTTTTGGAATCCGATCAATTAGCCTCTATGGCTCAGTCGCCCGCGGTGAAGCCGATTACGAATCGGACATCGACTTACTGATCATCACTGAACACCCCCTCAAGCGACCAATGCGGCATCAGATTACTGACATTGTCTGCGAAGTCAATCTTCAATTTGACACTAATTTCAGTTCGCTCGTCGTGGATCGTAACTCTTGGGAGAATGGCGTCTTCACGATTCTTCCCCTGAAAGAGGAAATTCTCCGTGAGGGCGTTGCCCTATGAATCAAGAGCAACCTCGAGGCGGTGTCGTTCGCTATTGGTGGTCGAAAGCTGATGAAAGTCTGGCATCGGCTCAACGCGAAGTTGAAGCCGGTGCGTTTGCTTTCGCGATGAATCGTATCTATTACGCGGATTTCTATGCGGTCAGCTCAGCTTTGCTAGATCGGCAGACATCGTTCAAGAAACACTCTGGAGTGCGCGCTGCTTTCCATAGAGAATTTATCAAGAAAGGGATGTTCGACTCGAATTGGGGCAAGTTCTACGACCAACTATTCGAGGACCGGCAAGAGGGAGACTATGTCGCCCTCATCGACTTTGAGCGTGACTATGTTCTCAATCAGCTGGCTCGTTGTCGCGACTTCCTCATTCACTTACGTCCTCTGGTTACTTCCCTAAAGTAAATGTGATTTCAGCAAGCTCGCCAAACGGCAGCTAACAGCAGGCACTACGACGCGCACTCATTTGGTTATAGCGATGTTAAGTCTTGGTAAACAAAATCAGTTGTGCTCGCTCCATGCCGCCCCGCCAAGAGAAGAATTGTTTATTAATAGTTGGCGGGACGGCACGGCGTAGTGTCTGCACACGTTACACACGTTTAATCAGTTAGATATTTCAAAGGACTTAAATCTGTTTAAATCGATTTCAATTCACCTCGTAATTTATTTCTCATACATTCCATTTATAAAATCTGCATACCTCTCTTCAACAAGTTTTCGTTTGACTTTTAATGTGGGAGTCAACTCTCCCCCCTCGATAGAAAATTTAATAGGCTTACACCAATTAGAAGTTGACTATAAGTTCGCATGACATTAAATTTCTTTTAAGCAATTAGAAAGAAATAAAAGTGGAACATCCCGCCCGCCACAAGATAGCTATGAAGTGGCAGGTTTATCCCAATTCGTCGGGGCTTGCGGGATAGTTTATTCCAACTTTGCCGGTGAAATATTGTGTTTTTTAAAATGTTAGTATAAATTGCACCTTGAGAGAATGGAATGTCAAGGATTCAAAGGATTCGGCAGAAGATTATTGATAGAGATTATTTCGTTTCATCACATGTAGAAGATGAGATGCTTGACGATGAGTTAGAGCGTGCCGATATTGAAAACGCTATTTTTAATGACGAATTGAAAAGAAATTGACAGAAGATATAAGAGGAACAAGGTATAGAATAGAAGGACCGGCAAGAGATGGAAGAAGTATCCATGTCGTTTGTAGGTTTAAGGAAGTTGGAAATCTTGTTATAATAACAACATATGCGTTAACGGAGGAAATATGACTTGTGAATTTTGTGGAGCTCAAACAGAAAAAAAGAAAGTAAAAAGGCAGCACTGGCTTCAGGGTAAATTATACATTGTTGAGAATGTTGAGGCAGAGGTTTGCCCTGAGTGCGGAGAGCGGTATTTTCATGCCAAAATTCTTGATGAGATAGACCGTCTTTTAGAAAAAGAACATGTTGTGAAGGAACGAATTGATGTGGAAGTTGTTAGTTTATGAAAACAATGTGCAACCTCGAAAGTTTTTGATTGCAAATTTTATTTACAAACATCGAGGTTAACTAATTTATTTGATACTGATATCATGAAAATAGTTTGAGAAGACTTGAGATAAAAAATTTAACACGCGTTCAACAATTTGAAGTTGACTATAAGTTCATATGACATTAAATTTCTTTTAAGCAATTAGAAAGAAATAAAAGTGGAACATCCCGCCCGCCACAAGATAGCTATGAAGTGGCAGGTTTATCCCATTTTTGGCTGTGAAATATTGCGTTTTTACAGATGTTGGGTGCAATGTTGAAAAAAAACACTACATTTGTATTGTGGATTGAAAAAAACATTATCTTTATACAATGGAAAGAATTTATTTGGATACATCAGTTTTTGGCGGATACTTTGAACCAGAATTTGAATTCTGGACAAAATTGCTCTTTGATAAAATCGTAAAGGGACAAATAAAACTGCTCTATTCTCAAATGACAGAAATTGAACTGGTGGGATCACCTCAACATATCAAGGACTTGATAAAAAAAATTCCTGACAAGCAGATTGAATTTCTTCCAATCACTGATGAAACAAACTTTCTTGCAGACCGCTATTTAAAAGAAAATATTGTTGGTAAGACAAATCGCCCTGACTGTTTACATATTGCCATTGCGACACTCAACAACGCAGACATTTTAGCAAGTTGGAATTTCAAACACATCGTCAATGTTAGCCGCATCCGAGGTTACAATGGCGTGAATTATAAATTGGGACATAAAGTTTTAGAAATACGAACACCAAGAGAAATTTTAGAAGTATGAAAACAACAAAAAAGAAAAAAGAAAAATCGGCAATTCAAGAGTTGCGAGACATCCGAGACAAAATCGGGTTGGACATCCAAGATATGACTTTTGAGCAACTGAAAAAATACATTGACGAAAGATTAACACTGCACCCAACAGCGGCTTGGCGTAAGCGGGGGGACGTTGCTTTATGAAACTTTTTACAAATAACAAACTTGGTTTACTGCTTGACAAGGTAGTGCTACGAAGCCCCGCCTACGCCAAGCCGCAAACCGTTATGTGCAATTTTAAAAACTGACAACTATGGAAGAAAGAAAAATTTGGATGTTCAGAACACTTGACAATTACAAGTGTTTAGAAAGCTATACCGTTAATTACGGTTGGAGCGACTACGATTTGTATGAATACAAGGACTCTGAATACCAAGAACTCCGAGACAAGTTTGGAAATTATGCTCCACAAGTTTACAATTGTTTGAAGATTCAAAAGAGGGACATTTTTGGTAATGCCTTTAAAATGGGAAGGTGGAATAGCCATTGCGGAAGTATTATCTGACCATATTTTGCATAGTGATTCAGAAGAACTCTATGATAAAGATATGAGCAATTATTTTGAGGTAAAATGGCTAACAAAGTATTATGACAGAACGGACTTGCCAGCAGAGATTCAATCAACATTAAAATATCAAAAAGCAAATCTGAATATTGACTACTACAAAGAAGAGTTCGAACAGATAATCGCAAATATTAATCAAGGCGTTAATGACGATGAAGAAAATTACGGATTACGAATTGCAAACCAAAGAAAACACGACATCAATCTTATTTATGAAATCATCTCCAACAGGCAAGCCAAGATGAGCGATACTGATTTTGAAAAATTTATTCTTGAATTATTTAAAGTTGCTTTTGATCTCGAAGGAATTAAAAACAGTAATTATTATGAAGCAGAAGATGGTAAAGACATAATGCTTTCATTTAAAAATTTTCAATCGCTTGGACTGGAATCGTTAAGTTGGAATGTTCAAATAAAACAACATAGTGGAGAAACAGATACTTGGGCAGTAGAACAAATTTCGTTGAGCGACAATTCAAAACCTTATGTATTTAATGTTGTGACTTCATCGGCAAAATTTAGCGAGTAAGCAAGGCAAATGGCAAAAGAGAAGAATGTAATATTGATAGACGGAGAAAATTTATCTGAAATCATTTATGACAACTTTGACAAAATATCACCGCACTACAAAAGAAAATTAGGTTTGATTACATCAATGACACGAATATAAAAACTGGGCATAACATTAAATTGCCGACAATATTTTTCTGCGGGGCTGACGAGTAAAACGAAAGTGTGTGCTTTCTATTTATCCCAAATTTGTCATTAAGGAAAATCTCTAATGACCGCCATTAGAAAAAAATGCTCTAAGTTCTTTTAATACAACGAGATAGAAAATTCAAATATTCAAT
>JAHJVF010000441.1 GCA_018828505.1 Bacteroidota bacterium
TTATTGAAATTATCCTTTTTTGAGTAGGCTCATTTATTATTTCCTTGAGTCTCTATCCCCAAGACTCATTTTTTCATTTCAGAAACTGTTATAATATAATTAGTTATAACAATTAATTAAAGACATTTTCTAAGTGCAATTATATAAAAATTTATGTCATTGTCCAGTAAAAAATAAAAAAAATGACTTTTTTTTATTTTTCTATAAAACCTCCTTTAGGGGTGAAATTCGCTAAAAGGATATTGCAAATTTGATGTAATTGAAAACTGCTCATGATACAGTGATGAAATTTATTGATACTCAAATCCCTAACCTGGACAAGCCAGAACCATACAAGTTTTAAAAGTTGAATTTTTTTTGTGTCTGTAACATATCACATTATAAAAGGTTATAGACACATGAAAAAATATTTTGCCAGAATTGGTTAAAATTTTAGGCATAAGGTATTAAATACTCTACTCATCACTTACAGTTCACTTTAGTGAACTGACTATAAGTTAAAACCACCAAGCGGCTTTAGCCTCATTCTCTTTCCTTATTCCGTCAGATAAATCTGACGGTAAGTGATCAAATAAATTTTTTTATTCTCTCCTCTTTTTCCGTCGGCAAGTGATAAAGTAATTATAAAAATAACTTCCTAATCTGGACGAGCCAGAACCATACAAGTTTTAAAAGTTGGATTTATTTTTTGTGTCTGTAACATATCACATTATAAAAGGCTAAATACTCAAACCGCAGAGTTGATAACATCGTAGAAAGAATCAGCTTTTAAACATGCACCGCCGATTAATCCACCATCAATGTTTGGTTGGCTAAATAATTCTTTTGCGTTGTCCGGTTTAACACTCCCGCCGTATAATATTCGCATTGATTCCGCGAATGAGCGTCCAAATTTTTCTTCTATCAATTTACGCAAATATTTATGAACTTCTTCAGCTTGCGATGGTGTTGCGGTTTTTCCTGTGCCGATAGCCCAAACCGGTTCATAGGCAACAATAATTTCATTAAGATGTTCATTAGAGATACTTGAAAGTCCCTCGGTCAATTGTCGTGCAATCACATCGAACGTTTTATTGTTCTCTCTTTCCTCTAAAGTTTCACCGATGCAAAAGATCGGTTTCAATCCAACGCTTACTGCCTTTAAGACTTTTTTATTTATCATCTTATCATCTTCTCTAAAGATTGAACGCCGCTCTGAATGTCCGAGAATAACGTATTCAACTCCAAATGATTTTAACATCTTTGCAGAGATTTCTCCGGTGAAAGCCCCCTCATCTTCAAAATGCATGTTTTGTGCACCCAAATGTATAACAGAACCTTTGAGCAGCTCTTTTGCGATTTCGATTGAAGTAAATGGAGGGCAAATTATCACTTCAACTTCAGAATTAAACTTTGATAATTTTTCTTTCAATCCGGAGATAAGCTCAATAGTTTCAGATTTATCTTTATACATTTTCCAGTTTCCGGCAACAACTTTTTTACGCATTTTACAACCTCATTGTGTAATTTTATTAAGTTTAGATAACAATAATTTTTCTAAAATTACAAAACAACTTAAAGCGTTCCAAATATGTCAGAGTTAAATGGAATCATATCACTTTTAATTGCCTGCCTTGAACTCCTTCTTATAATAAACATTCTAATTTTCTCAAAGAGGAGAAAAGAGGACATTGCAGGAATCTTTTTGATCGCACTGCTGCTCGTGTATCAATCCTTCGAATTTATAATTTGCAATTTAAATTTCACTTCGAGTTTAACGGTCTACCTCGCATTTGTGGCGATCACTTTACTTTCTCCCGCGGGAATTACTTTGGTGATTCTTTTCTATTCTTACAAGATCAAATATGTTTTTCTTGCGTATGTACCGGCAGTATTTTGGATTATTTATTATTTCTTTACTATCTCTAATTTTGAAGTTGTAAAATGTTCGATGCTCTATGCTGCTTATAATTATCCGCTCGGATTTTGGTATGGTCTAACTTACTATGCAGTGATCTTACTCACTTTAATAATAATTGTGTTTAATATTAGAAAAACTAAAAGACCCGAATTAAATAAACAAAACTACATACTACTTACCGCATTTCTATCTTTCACTCTTCCAATGATGATCGCATATTTTTTATATCCATTAATCGTTGAGGTAATAGAAAGCGTAATGTGTAAGTTCGCTTTTCTTTTTGCAGTTCTTCTCACATATTTTTCTCTTGAGGGAAGAAAGCGGAGTGAACTCACTTAAATAAATGTTGAAAAAAAATCAAATAGGAATAAATATGACTCCAGAAAAAATCAATGTACTCATATCAAAATATGAGAATGGATATTCACTCTTTTTGCAATCGTTAAACAAATTTCCACAAGAAGCTTTGAGGTGGAAACCAAGTGAAATGGAATGGTCAGCTGCTGAAGTCGTTCTTCATTGCGCCGACAGCGAAACGAATGCTGCAATGCGTATCCGATATTTGATTGCAGAAAATGACCCGGTGATAGTTGGCTACGATCAAGATGTATGGGCGGCAGTATTTAACTATCAAAATTTACCAATTGAACCTGCGATGAGGCTTCTTGAAGCAGTTAGGTCAAACACTTCCGTTCTAATAAGAAATTTTACCGAAATGGATTGGAAGAAAGTCGGAAAGCATTCAGAATACGGGACGTATTCGGCAGAAAAGTGGCTCGAACTTTATTCGGATCATTTGAAAGTTCACACTGACCAATTGAATAGAATACTTATGCAATGGGATAAAAGAGATTTATGATTCTTCAATTAGCAAATCATAAAATGTTCTACAGCGAGCAGGGCGAAGAAAATCCTCTGCTGTTAGTTCATGGATTCCCGCTTTCGCACAAAATTTGGGAACCGTAAGTTGAATTTTTCTCACATAATAATTTTCGGGTTATTACGCTCGATCTACGAGGATTTGGAAATTCAACTGCTCCAGGCGTTTCGTGGAGTATGGATGATTTCGCAGATGATGTTATCTCACTTCTTGATCATCTTAAAATTGATAAATGTGTTATTGGCGGAATGTCGATGGGTGGATATGTTCTTTTGAATTTATTGGCACGAGATCCTAATCGAGTTTCAAGTGCACTATTTATTGCAACTAAATCGAGTGCTGATGATGGTGAGACAAAAGAAAAAAGGAATAACCTTATTTCTGCAGCAAAAGAAAGTGGGATTAAGTCGGTTACAGATGCTTTCAAGAATATTTTATTTGCGGAACATATTTATTCTGAAAATACTTCCCTTGTAAACGAAGTCGAGAAAATTATGTTGAATACACCGATAGAGGGAATTACTGGTGGATTGACTGCAATCAGAGATCGTAAAGATTATGTGAGCAGTCTTTTAGGCTTTAATACTCCCGCATTAGTTATACATGGAGATTCCGATAAGGCAGTTCCTTTTGATAATGCGAAAATCACTGCACAGAATCTTCCAAATGCTAAACTGAAAATTATCAGAAACGGCGGGCATATGGTGAATATGGAATTGCCAGAAGAAGTTAATGAGGTCATCTTCCATTTTTTAAAATAAAAAAGGCGAAGCTCTCCGAAGGTAAGCTCCGCCTTCAAAAATACTACATGGCAATTTTTTATGCTGCCACAGCTTTTGGTTTGAATAATAAAGCCGCAACAACACCACAAAGAATCGCCTGAATTAAACCATAGACGAACATTTGAAACGTTACCCAGTAAGGATAGGGGTAGAAAACATAACTTTGATAAGCCATTACTAATGAGAAGAAAAGTCCGATATAGATACCAAATCTTATTCCCTCAGCAATGCCTTTGTTTTCATAACCCTTGGCAAAGAAGAAAGTGAAGAAGAATGCCCAAACTAAGTCCATAAGGTAAACAATCCACATTTTACCCATCATCTCTGCTTCAGGTCTCAGGAATTTGGATACTTCCGCGCTCTTCCATGTATCACCCATTAGCCACATATAAAGAATGAAGCCTGTTACCTCGAGGGTAATAAAAACTGCCACGAAGGTTAAAAAGAATTTTTTAGTAAACATTAATGACCTCTAAGTTTGTTTATATTTTCCAGACACCCGCAAACAGTACTGCCTGCTGGCGCAATTCTATGAAATGATATATCCAAATGCAATCAAAAATTTAATGGTCTAAATTAAAATGAATTTTAGTTTTTGTTAACCAATATCACACCAAGGGTGATAATTAAACCACTCGCAATCATCAAAATTGTTATCGATTCGTTGAGCATGACCCATGCGGCAAGTACTGTAATGAATGGTTCAAAATATAGAAATACTCCAACTTTTGATGCTTGCATATCCTTTAAAGATTGCGCCCAGATGACATAAGCAATTCCTGAACAAAAAATCCCGAGAAATAATATTGATATCCAACCAAGTGTTGACAAGTTAAAAACCGATCGAATAAAAGAATTTGTAACCGTGAATGGAGAAATTAAGACAGCCATCATCAAAAATAAAAATAGAATTGTCATTAGTGGAGGATAATTCAGAGAGATCTTTTTATTTACAATGGAATATACACCCCAGGTAAAAGCGCTGCTTAATATTAAAATATCCCCTTTGTTGGTAATGAAGTCTATGTTTCCGAAATCACCTTTGCTTATCAAAAGTAATAGTCCAAATGCTGCAATGCTGACTCCGATGATTTGCACCAGCGAAAATCTCTCTTTGAAGAACATGAAACCAAGTATTGCGATAAATATCGGAGCTGTACCGATTATCCAGCCCGTGTTCGATGCAGAAGTATACTTCAAACCGGTAACTTGAATCCATAAATGAACAACCGAAATCATTGCTAAAACGAAAATTCCCCAGAAACTTTTTTTATCAATAGAAAAACTTCTTTTAGTAATTAGCGCGAATGAAGCAAGAAAAAATATGGCAAGTATCAACCGCATAAGTATAATTGCTCGAGGAGTTAGTTCGTTTAATGCATATTTAGTTGCGATAAATGAAACTCCCCAAAAAACAACAGCAAGCATAGGTCGCCAGTAAGAAAAATGCTTACCGCTTATTGCTTTGCCCATAAACCGCCGGTATTTGTCAACCAATTAGCAATTTCTTCAACCACTCGATTAATGTCATTATCCGAAATATCAATTTCAATGCTTGGCAGGATTGAATGATGAATTTGCTCTCTGAAAATTTCCTGTTCTGAAATGAATCGGTCTAAGTTATCATACTGCGATGGACTTCCCGATACACGTAAACGCCGCTCTCTCGCTTCATGAAATGAATCACGAGTTCTAGAAAGAAAGATTAAATGAAAACCAAGTGTATTTAGTCTTTTTTCTAAAATAGAGAAATCGTACTCACGGTTAAAATTAAGTTTTTGATAAACTTTTGTTGAGATGTGAAACCTATCGATTATCCATGAATAATATTTTTGAAGTTCGAAAAGCCGGACCCATGTTTCATAAGTTTCTAATGCTTTTGGTTCTTCATCTTTATTAAAATTAATTAATCCTCTTCCCCACGGGAAATTTGTAAATGAACACCACTCGGCAGAAATGATAGGAGAGTGATAACGATATTTCCTTGCTCCTACAATTCTCGGATGCTCATTCAATGCGAATGCAATCTCGGTTTTGAAAGTTAATCGTGTTCCTTCCAGGATTATTTTGGGACAAAGCTTTTGGGTCACTGCAAATTGAAGATTACAAATTGCAAATTGTTTATCTGACTCATCTTGTTTTTTGATGTTTTGCAGTAATGACTGAGCGTGCAATAATTTTTATGAGTTCATCAGACTCAATAATCAAGGGAGACAAGACTTCATTCTTACCTATCTCAACTCTTTCGATAAATACTAACCAATATTTACTTTCTCTAAGTTCTTTGAGTACAATTTGCATTTTATGAATAAAATCAGCTTTACTCTCAGCTGCGCAGGCTTCTTGATAGTTTGCCCCGGCAGAAGAGGATGAATTAACCAACTGTTGTAGAATTTTTTGATCAATAAAATCAACCTTCAATTTCTTTGAAAAGAAATAAATATTAACCGCAAAATTTAAAAGACGTTCGGATAACTCTTTACTGTCCATTTAGTAACCCCTTTATTTATTTTATAAACAAAAGTTCGAGAGATTTTTAACAATAACTTTTAATTTATTCTCACTTAGTTCATTTATGCAAATGATCAATTTGCAGCAATTTGCAATTTTCAATTTGCAATTTTCAATTTATTTAGATTTTTCCGTTCGTTTTGCAGATGTATAGATGTCAATATTATAGTTAATCGTTTTATCAGGCATTGGAAGTTTAACGATTTCAACACCCGACTCGCTATAGAATTGTGTGGCAAGTGTATCATGGTAATCGGAAAAAACTACTACACGAGTAATCCCGGTGGCAATCAAAGCTTTGGCGCAGGTTGTGCATGACATGTTTGTAATATATGCCGTTGAACCTTTTATATTTACACCATGAGTCGTAGCCTGGACTAAAGCATTTATTTCTGCATGATTGGTTCTAACACAGTGATTGTCCACAATAAGACAACCAACTTCTTCACAATGTGGTAAATGGGGGAGTGAACCATTGTAACCTGTTGCAAGAACAAACTTGTCTTTCACCAAGACGCATCCGCAATGCATTCTCGGACAGGTTGATCTTTCCGATGCAAGCATTGCAAGTTTTAAAAAATATTCATCCCATGAGGGACGGGAATTGTTTGACATAAAAGACCTTTCTAATGCGGAATGTGGAATGCGGATTGTGGAATAAATTCCGCATTCCAAACTTCGCATTTCGCATTTTATTTATTTTTCTTTGCTGTTTTTATTGAAGCTACTGTCATTGCAAGAATTTCATTCGCTTCTTTTAATAAAGAATCTGCTTTCCCATTTTTAATTATTTCTGCTTCAATTAGTATTTCTATCCAAAAAATTGATTCATCAGCTTCTTCTTCAACTATTCCCATCTTCGAAATAAATTCCGCTTGAGAGCGAGCTCGACAAGCCGCACGATAATTCGCACCGACAGATGTTCCTGCTCGCAGAAGTTGTCCCCCAATTACATTTGAAACATAATTCTTAGGTAATTCTTGTACAAACTTGATTATGGCTAAAGCAAATAATTTTGTTCTAACTTTTAGTTCATTATTCAAGCTCAACATTCCTTATTTTCATTTTGGATTCTGTAACTTTCCAATTCCCCATTCCGAATTCTGCACTCCGCATTCACTAACATTCCGCATTTCAATTGATCCCGTAGTCAACGTCCGATGCCGGTATTTCCGTCTTCGGTTTTTTGTCTTTCACGTAAAAGTCGAACCATTCCATAGTACGAATTGCATAATCCAATCTTGCAGGTGTTCTTGCATTACCGTGTCCTTCACCGGGATAAAGGATCAACCTTACGGGAGCTTGATTGATATTTTTCAAGGTGCGGTACAATTCCATCGATTGAGCTACATTTACTCTTGGGTCTTCTTTACCATGAAGAATTAGAGTTGGAGTCTGGTTTTGCTTTGACCATTTCAAAGGACTTCTATCCCAAACATGATCATAATTATCGTGAGCCCAGACTGTCCAGTGAACATGATAATCTTCGAGCGGAATGTCCGTTGTTCCTCGTTTTGAGATTTGATTTGAAATGCCTACGAACACACAAGCTGCAGCAAATCTATGAGAATATTTTGTTGCTGCCCATGCAGAGAAATAACCGCCGTATGACCCACCGCCAATTCCAACTCGTTCCGGATCGACAAATCCTTTATCAACTAAGAAATCAATTCCATCCAAAACATCATCAAATTCTTTTCCGCCGAGATCAAAATGTCCCATTTTAGAAAATTCGACTCCGCGTCCGTTACTTGCGCGATAGTTAGGCATGAAAACAAAATAACCACGTGCTGAAGCGATATGTCCCCAATTTCCATAACCCGTGACCCATCCGTTATGATAAGCAGCTTCAGGTCCACCATGAATATCAACGATCAAAGGATATTTTTTCCCGGCTTCATAATTGAGAGGATAAATTAAAATCCCTGTGATCTCCAATCTGTCTCTTGCTGAGTATCGAATCTCTTCTTGTTTTCCAAATTTAATATCATCCAACCAGGGATTCGAGTTAGTAATTCGTTTCGGTTTAGTGTTTCCGCTGAATGTGTAAATTTCGTTCGTATGGAATGGGGTGTTCATGACGAGCACGAATTGATTCGCCTTGCCTGAATAATCTACACTGCGAATTACTGCAGTTCTGTCACTAATAAGTTTTCTCGATTTGCCGTCTATTGTCTGCGAACTTAACGGAAGATAAACTCCTTCTTCTGCCAAAAACAACATTGTGTTATTATTTTTCCAGCCGACCCAAGAAACAGTGCCTTCAAAATCTTTCGAATAATTTTTTAAGCTCGAAAATGATTTACCCATATTAGGAACCGGAACGACATACATGCTGCTCGATGCCGGATCGCTTATATCAACTGCAGAGTTTATTACAAGGTTTTTTCCATCAGGACTAAATTTAAAGTTTCCAAGCTTGCCGGGATTATCAATAAACAAACTGGTAACTCCAGTTTCAGGATTGACCAAGTGAATCCGTTTGAACATATAAGAATCATCAACTGAATTTTTGGGCGAGACTGCTGCAGCAATTATATTTCCATCAGGTGAAAGCGTAAAATCCCAAACTGTAATATCTTTCGTAAGCTGCTTAGATTCTTTTTTATCAACATCATATTTATAGAGATTTATATGCTGTAAGTTTTCTTCATAAACAATTGCATTAAAACCTTTTTTCTCAAGTGATTTTTTCTTTTCATCTGCAGGCAATGATGCGGTGTAAAATATAATCTTTCCATTTGGATGAAATTGATAGCTGCCGATTGATTCTTTTACATTCGTGAGTTTGTATTTCTCACCGCCATCTACCGGGATTGCGTAAACTTGTGTTGTTTTATCATCGTCAAATCTTCCTGTAAACGTAATCAACTTACCGTCAGGTGAAAAGGCAATATTTCCAACGCTTATTTTCCCGGTTACAAAAGGTTTCGCTTCTCCGCCGTTGAATGGAATAACAAATAATTCGCGGTAAGGATATCCGGGATCTTCTTCCAATGTTCGTGGTGAATTTAGTGTATACGCAATCAAATTCCCACCTGGTGAAGTTGCAGTTTCACCGATCGATTTAAGTTTAACAATGTTATAAGGTGTTAAAACATTAGAATCCTGTGAGTAAACATTAACTGCCGCAATAAATAGAAAAAGCAAAAAAATGTTTACAATTCGATTGACTCTTAGCATTAAGGTCTCCTTTCAAAGGTTATTTTGTGATCAACTTAAACCTAAAATAAGTTTAACTTTATTTAGATGAAAGAAGGAGATTTTTTTGTTCAAGAATTTCATGAATAGATATTGAGAATATCTTCAATCATCTATTATTTTTTCGATGCTAAACTATAGAACCTCAGCGAGGTTCATTTTTTGTTTCGGCAATTTCGTTATAAATATAGAACCTCTACGAGGTTCTATTTTTTGCTTTTGCGATTTTGCTACAAATATTAATATAACTATCACGATATTATACCAAAGTAAGGATTTTATTTTGGTAACTATCCCGCCTGCCTCTTCGCTATCGACATGGCGGGCAGGTAGAACTCATCCCCCTACCCCTTCTGACATAGTCACCACTTTGTGGTCTTACAAA
>JAHJVF010000442.1 GCA_018828505.1 Bacteroidota bacterium
AGAGAGAGCTTGTCCCGACTTGTCGGGAGATTTAGGGTGAGTTATGTTTCAAAAACAGACCCGCCACAAAATAGCCCGCCACAACATAGCTATGAAGGGGCAGGCTATGAATGGGCAGGCTATGAAGTGGCAGGGTTTTCTATCAGTATCAATTAAATCCTCAAAGAGTATCGCTAAAGACGTTTTATCAATTGTCTATTCCACAGTACAACATGATTCTTTTTTACACCCCATTAACAGGATTCAAAACAATAACCACGAAGACTCGGAGACACAAAGTAGCTCAAAGTACTTTTCCGAAGGATCCTTTGGATTGGTCATTCTCGATAAGAAAAACTTACTTTAAAATTGTCATTTTTTTTGTTGATGTGAAGTCACCAGCTTTAAGCTGATAAAAATATACACCGGCTGGTAATTCGGAATTCGGTATGCGGAATGTAGAGTAGTGAATTCCAGTTTCCTTTACTTCATCGACAAGGGTTGTAACTTCTCTTCCAATTACATCATATATTTTCAACGATACTTGATTGGAATTTGGTATTTGGTATTTGATTACTGTACTTGGATTGAAAGGATTCGGATAATTTTGGTGCAAAAAAAATCTATTTGGTTTTTGTTCAGGTAAAGTTTCAACTGAAGTTAAAGTATCAACATTAATTTGATGAGCGGCAATTCCGTTGTTGGTTGCGAGCACATAAATAATAAAAACTCCATTTCCGTAATAACGATAAGCAACATCACCGGAGGTACCGATTGTGTTTGCATTTGTACCGAGTGACGGAGTTGTTTCATATACGAGTGCATTTGTTGTACCATTTGTGATATCCAATATTTTAGCATTCTCATTTGGAAAACCGTATTGGTACGTTACAAAAACTTTTTTCCCGAAAGCTTCGAAGTATCGCATTGAGTTGCTTCGACTATCGACCACAGATGATGGAATTGTTGCAACAGCCCCACCGCTCGGCGAGAACTCGCGAGGGGTAATGCTGTTACCATTCACAAAAAAATTTGTGCTGCCCAATCCTCTCGGATAGACTGCAGGACTCGTTCCAACGTTTGTTACTCCGCTAAGAGTTATTTCGACTGGAGTTGAGATAAAATTTCCTCCGCTCATGGTCCATTTCAATACTTTATTCGAACCTGCTACCGCTGCATAAATAATTGCCGAGTTATCATTCAGTGAACCAACAAATGTAAACTTGTCTCCAAGCCTATAAGCCCCAATATTATAAGTTAAGACCTGAACCGGTGTAGACGATTCATCTACCCACTTATAAATCTTAAAAGGATCTGTACTTGCATTCACTGTAAGATTCGCTCCGAAAATGATTCCATCATTTGAAACTTCTATATCGTTGAGTGTGAATGTTCCCCCGCTGATTCCCGATACATTCAATGTCCCGACTTGATCGCCGGTGTTCGCATCTAAAATTAAAGCATTGGGACGGTTAACAACATAAAGCCGGTAATTTCCATTTTTGAATGCATAAGCAAGACCTCGTTCTGTGCTTGCTGTCGGTGATAACCAGGCAGGTAAATTCCCACCCACAGCAGACATTGACCATACAGGAATTTTTACTCCCGTAACAGTTACACTGATTGTATCCAATGAAGTCCCGACTCGGCCAATAATAAATCCATTTCCAATCGAACCTGGATGAAAGAAACCAAGTGTATCAACATAACCGCTGATTCCGACAACCTGCCAGGTTACATCTTTCGGTGAAATTTCGATTTGGTATCCCCACAAATCTTTGCCATTGATATTTATTTTTTTTGATTGTGATGAATCAATGTATATCTGCTTCGGTTGAAGATAAAAACTGTCGAGGATTTCCGTGGAAGATATTTCACAAACAGCTAAAAGAGCATTTGCAACCGATCTTTCACCTCCGGCATCACTTGGGCGATTCACCACTTCATTTCTTACAACCATTGTTGTTGAGCCGCCTCCATCTAAATTTACTGCCTGATAGCAGCCAATTGAAAGCATGTAACTAGCCAATTGTGGAAGTGACATGCCCACACTGAATCCTGTTTGTCTACCATCAACTGTAACAAAGAATACTTTTGTGCTGTCTTGATTGAAACCAACTGCTGTTCTGGGATGAACGTCGGTGCTTAATCCACTTGGAATTGTTCCATTGACAACTAATTTTGGCCCACCACCAAGCAGATTCGTTATTGCCCCACGGTTCGGCGAAGTTCCAATTGTTATTCGAACAGTATCACTGATGTTCACATTGTCTGTTAAAAAAGTTTTTGCGGTTCCGTTGCCTGATAAAACATATTCATTTGCACTAAAACTCATATTTCCAGTATTAGTCGTTTTCTGTAATACTAAGAATTTCTGGTCGCTGTTAATGTTAAAATCTGTGATCGGTTTTAGCTTGATTTCAGTTACTTGGTTATTTGACCGTGTTGCAGAACCAAAGTAACGGTTATAAAGGACAAGATAATTTGTAACGACGGTGTCGTTAATACTTATAAAAGTGAAAGAATTCCCGTTGGATGCTGTCACGTTTCCTGATAAACCCATGTCATCAATGAATAATTTTTTGTCTTCGCGAATTCCAAACAAAGGTCTTATGCTTGATCGTCCAAATGTAAATTCTTTTTCTGAGATCATTGATCCGACGAGGAACGTGTAAGGATTGTAAGGGGCGCTGATTCCATAAAAATCTCCGTTTACAGCCCCCATAACAATATGACCGCTTTGACTTTTTCTTTTGGACATTGACGAAGTTTTTTCGAAACCGGTTCCAAGTATATCTTTTGACAGAACAGCTTTAATTTTATTCTTGGGATTGTTTAAGTCGATCTCAAATATCTTAATATTATTCGGACCAATGGTTTTATAGACA
>JAHJVF010000443.1 GCA_018828505.1 Bacteroidota bacterium
CTTTGTTGACGATGCCTGTAGTAATCGTCTCAACTGAAGAAGCACTTGCAACTATTCCACGGGGAATGCGTGAAGCGTCACTTGCACTTGGTAGTACAAAATGGCAGACCATACGTCGAGTGGTTCTTCCTGCCGCAACACCAGGAATTCTTACTGGAGTAATTTTAGCTATGGCACGCGGTGCGGGTGAAGTTGCACCTCTTATGATCACGGGAGTGGTTAAATTGGCTCCATCACTTCCGTTTGATTGGAGATTTCCCTTTTTTCATCTCGATAGAAAATTTATGCATCTTGGATTTCATATTTATGATGTCGGATTTCAATCACCGAACGTCGAAGCCGCAATGCCGATGGTTTATATGACTACTTTGCTTTTAATATTTTTGGTAATACTTTTAAATATTACTGCAATGATCATTCGAGCACGTTTGAGAAAGAAATACAAATCGTCAACATTTTAGTTATGCGAAATTGCAGTGCGTCGAATAATATGGATGAATATATCGTAATATTGGATCCCATCAATCTATCTGTTGAAACAAAATAGATAAAAGGAGAAGCGATGGAAATATCGAAGCGAGTTGCTTTGGTTGCACACGACAACTGTAAAAAAGACTTACTCGAATGGGTGGAATGGAACTGGAAATTACTCTTAGACCACAAGCTGTTCTGTACGGGAACTACTGTCGCTTAGTTGAGGATACAATATTCAGGAAGCTGGAAAAAGGGAAGTCATTCAACCAGAGTATTGTTAAACTTAAGTCAGGTCCGTTTGGAGGCGATCAACAACTTGGGGCGATGATTGCAGAAGGAAATATTGATATTCTTATTTTCTTCTGGGATCCCATGCAACCACACCCGCATGATGTTGATGTAAAGGCTTTGCTGAGAATCTCTGTTCTTTATAATGTTCCTACGGCTTGCAACAGGTCTACAGCGGATTTTCTTATTTCGTCTCCCTTAATGACAGAAAGATACACCAAGAAGTTAACGGATTACTCACAATACATCGACAGATGAATATCATTTTGATGAAGGACGCCCGCAACTTCGCATAACAGCGGTAGCAACGACGCTCACGTTATTTGAAAAGGCGAATGTAAGGCTCGGTTGAACAAACAGTTGAGTTCGCTCAATCCCGCTTGCCGCAAAAGAAAATGAGTTGTTGATAGGCGACAAGCGGGACTGCGTTGCTACCGCAAACGATGAAGGAAACTATATCAGAAAGGAAATTGTGGAACAGAGAGTAATTCAAAGCGAATACGAAATCGAAAACCGAGTTGAACAACCAAGCATGAAAGATGTAATAATCAAAGTTAAAAATTTAGATTTCTATTATGGCAAGACTCATGCGTTGAAAAATATCTCGATGGACATTCCAAAATACAAAGTAACTTCGTTAATCGGTCCATCGGGATGCGGGAAATCAACTTTTATTCGTACTTTGAATCGTATGAACGATTTGATTGACGACATTCGTGTCGAAGGGAAGGTGATGATAAATCAAGTGAATATCTATGACAAAAACGTAGATGTAGTTGAACTCCGAAAAAGAATTGGAATGATCTTTCAAAAGTCAAATCCTTTTCCAAAATCAATTTATGAGAATGTTGCTTACGGCCCGAGAATACAAGGCATTAATTCAAAAAGTGAACTTGATGAGATTGTTGAACGGAGCTTACGAAGATCGGCTCTTTGGGATGAAGTGAAAGATGAATTGAAAAAAAGTGCTCTTACACTTTCCGGTGGACAGCAGCAGAGACTTTGCATCGCACGTGCTCTGGCAATCAATCCGGAAATTCTACTAATGGACGAACCTGCAAGTTCACTTGATCCGCTTTCGACTTCGAAGATAGAAGATCTTATTTTTGAATTAAAAAAGAATTATACAATTGTAATTGTAACGCACAATATGCAGCAAGCGGCAAGAGTCAGTGACTTCACTGCATTCTTTTATATTGGTGAATTAATTGAATATTCTGACACAAGAACAATATTCACCAGTCCGGCGAACAAGCAAACCGAAGATTATATAACCGGAAGATTCGGATAAAATCAAGGAGAGAACTATGCAAAAATATTTTGAAACAGAACTAGAAAATTTAAAAACGAATGTAATAAAAGTGGCAAGTATTGTTGATGAGATGGTCGAACAAGCTTTTGTTGCTTTTGAGACTTCGGACCTTGAATTGTGCAAAAAAGTTCGTGCGCGTGATAGAGAAGTTGATGCGTATGACAATTTGATAAATACTCAGTGCGAAACTATTCTGGCATTGTTTCAGCCCTTCGCGGTTGATCTCAGATATTTACTTTCAGCGATGATGATCAACCATCAGCTCGAGAGGTGCGGAGATATTGCCGTTAATATCGCTCAACGAGTAAAACACCTTGCGCCTCAAAAAAAGCTGACCAGAGAATCCGAAGTTCTTCTGATGGGACAAGAAGCAAGACAAATGCTTAAAAATGCAATCGATTCTTTTATTAATAGAGATATTGAACTTGCATCCACAATTGGAAAGAAAGATGATATTGTCGATGCGTACAACAAGTCAATTTTCAAATTCGCAGTTGAAAAGATGAAATCAGATTCAACATTAATTGAACCGGCTGCTCATTTATTAATACTTTCACGTCACATTGAAAGATTAGCCGATCACGCCACAAATATCGCCGAAGATGTCATTTTTATGATAAATGCAGAATTTGTGAGTCATAAATTTAAGTTGAATAAAACCAGCACAGATCTTCAATGAGTGATGATTCTGACTTTGAGAAGTTTAACTAATCAAAAAATTGTTAGAATTTCATTCTTCCTATTTGATCAAAATCATCTTCTTTGTTTCAACATACGAACCCGCACGTAATTGATAAAAATATACACCAGAGGTGTATCCGCCTTTGGCGGGAGTTCCGCTAGATAGTTTAGAGTTTTTCGTCAGCTGACGGATGGAGAATGTAGAGTTATGAACACCAACTTCTTTAATTTCATCAACAAGTGTGGAGACTTCTCTTCCGAGCACGTCAAAAACTTTCAGGGTCACATGCTCACGCCGTGGCACTGAGAATCGAATCGCTGTTGCTGGGTTGAATGGGTTTGGATAGTTCTGATACACCATAAAATTATTTGGAAGGACATCCGACTCACTCACACTAGTGCTAGGCGAGAAACGGTAAATGTAAATCCCTATTGCACTGACATAAATCAATTCTCCGCTGATATCAAAGTGTCGAGATTCTTCGTTAAATACAGCAATTTTATCAATAAAAATGGGTTGCATTGGAGTTGTAATATCAAACACCCATAATGAACGAGTTGTTAGTACGAAACAGTAATTATTTTTCACTCTAACATCCATTGCTTCGGCATCTAAAAGGAAATAAGGCGGATTTGTTGGAAGGTTAGATGGATCTGAAACATTGAGCATTGTAAGAGTTATGCCGAAAGTAAGATATGCTATATTATCTTTTACAAAAACGGAATTTAATGATCTGCGTGTGCTAGGTGTCCATTTTCCAATATTATCAGGAGCTAACGGATTTGAAACATCAACTATATAAAGCGCACTAGCATTTGTATCGCTTGCGGCGATATAAGCAAGGTTCCCGACTTTATGTATTCCATTACATTGAATAGATAGATTTATGCTGCTTAACTCAACAAGGGAATCGGGATCTGAAACGTCAACTATTCTTAAGCCGGGTGAAATACTGCCAGAGACCGGAGGAATGGGATCCCCGGCAATAACGTAAGCTCTTTTTTCAGCGGTATCAACATCAACTTGAACATCTTCATTGCTAGGATGTGCCATTATTTGACCCCTTTGAATTGGATTATCGGGATTACTAATATCAAATACAGCTAAGCCTCCACAGATTTTTGTTGTATCATGTTGACTTCCAAGCGCCATGTAAAGATAATTGCCTTTTGCTTCAACGCCCCAGCCCCAGCCTATAGGCATAGAGCGGTTAATTATTTTCGGGTTTGTTGCAGAAGCCGCATCAATTGTGTACAGTTGATAGTAGTCAAATATTGATGCGTAGATTTTATTGTTTTGAACACTAACATCGCGCCATGCATGTCCGAAAGGAATTGTATCAATAACAACTGGTGCACATGGAATGTTAATATCCACAGTGTGAATTGCATAATAATCCCAGTGATTAATAAACGCGTAATTGTCTATGACTTTTATATTAAAATTTTTATTAGCAATAGGCAGTTTAGTGCTGCCGCATACTGTTAATGTAGTATCATCATTGCTTAATGATATTACGTGAAAATTTTCATCAGCGCCTCCAAGTTCCGTCTCTGTTAAAAAAATATAATCTCCCGAAATATCAATATTGGCAATAGTAAATGTGCTCTCGTTCCAACTTTTGGTCAAAAATGGCAATTTCGGTTTTGTAACGTTTACTATTTTAATATCACTTTTTGGTTCGGTAAATATGCCGGCAACATAAATGTAATTGCCTTTTTTATCTAAGACTAATTCATGACGGCTTTTCCCAAGATAAACCGAACCGGTATGTACTAACTTATTGAGAGATGTTATTTCAAAAATGTGTAATTCCGCAGTATCAATTATCCTATTTGGGGGTCCCATTGCTAAATACAAATAGTTATTGTCAACTATAAATTTTTTCTGTTCAAAAGCAGAATGTGGAAAACTAAGAGAACAATCAATTTGCTCTTTTAATACATAAGTTGATGGATTTGAAACATCAATACAGTGTAAATATACTTTATTAGTAATTCTATGTTTAGCGAAAGCATATAAATATGGATACTGTAAAAAAAGGTCGAAATAATTATACTCCGGAAAGAAAACTTTTGTATCAATAAATGGATTGGATTTATTCTTAACATCTATAAATCCGATACCTCCACTATTACCCCAAGTACAATAAGCTGTATCATTATAAATAGCGAAATACCATGCGCGGTTAGCGGGATCGGGCTGAA
>JAHJVF010000444.1 GCA_018828505.1 Bacteroidota bacterium
GACACTCTCCGTGCTCAATGGGAAGAGTTTATGGATACTTGTCTGAAAGATAAATCAGGACAATATCCGGGGAAAACAATAATCTTTGCTGTTACTCATAATCATGCGATGCGGCTTGCAGAAACGTTTAACGAAATGTATCCCCAGTATCCAAATCTTATTCAAGTAATTGATTCAAAAATGGAAAGAGCGGATGTATTGCTTGAAAAATTCAAGAAAGAAAATATGCCACGCATTGCAATATCTGTAGATATGCTCGACACGGGTGTTGATATTCCTGAAGTTGTTAATCTTGCTTTTATGAAGCCGGTTACTTCACAGATAAAATTCTGGCAGATGATTGGACGCGGAACACGAAATCATGAAACTTGTAAAGTTTATGATTGGCTCCCGAACGGTCACAAAGAAAGTTTCTTAATAATTGATTACTGGGAAAATTTTGAACAAGTTAAGATTGATGACACTAACAGACAGATACCAATTCGAGTTATAATTTTCAATACACGTTTGGCAAAGCTGCAAATGTTTTTAGGTGAGCAGGATTGCACTGATGCGAAAAGAATTATAAAAGATTTACGTTCCGATATTGCAGATATACCGATTGATTCTTTTTCAGTGCACAAAGTTTATAAAGAAGTAAAAGATGCCTGGCAGAATGATTTCTGGAATTTCATTACGCGAGATAAAATTGAATTTCTAAAACTAAAAGTTACACCATTGCTTAGATTTGTTCCCGGGATAAATAACGATGAAGCATTCTTTATAAATAAGATGGAGAGACTGGGAATAAACTTCTTACAAAGAAAAGACCTCGCAACTGTTATTGCATCTATAAAAGAAGATGTTTCTCTCCTACCAACTAACCTTGCGCAAGTTGCTGTTCATATTCGAGTAATAAATGATGTGCTTTCCAACGAATTCTGGAAAGAAGCGAACCTTGCTTTGATTGATGAAACCAAAGAAACTCTTGCTCTGGTAATGAAATATAAACAGCCAAGACCATCTTTGGTTATTGAGCTTGGACTTGATGACATTATTGAATCAAGACGCTGGGTAATCTTAAGAAAGGACAACCAGAAGGTTTACATCGAAGAATACAGAAAACGCGTTGAGAAAAAGATACTTGAGCTTGCAGAAAAACATCCTGCAATAATTAAACTTAAGAATAGTGAAGAACTTAGCATAGATGACCTGCTAGATCTTGAACTCACGCTTAGTAAAGAATTAAAAGCTGAAGATATTTCTCTTAATGAAGAAAATATGCTTAAAGCTTACGGTGTAAAAGTCGGCAGCTTTGTGGACTTTCTTAAGCACGCACTGAACATAGAAAAAATACCGAGCTATGAAGATGTTGTTAAAAAAGCTTTTGATGCATTTATACTTGAACATAATTACAATGCCGATCAATCCCGTTTCCTAAGAGCAGTACAAAACGTATTTGTGCAAAGAAGAAAACTTGAACCGGCAGATCTCTACGAAGAACCATTTACAAACTTTGGAAGTAATGCTGTTGATAAACTCTTTACTGAAGAAGATGTAAATGAGTTGGTGGAGTTAACGAGGAAATTGATATTATGACTATTGTAATGCGATTCTCCGAATCGCTCATCTGTCGAAACGGAGTTTCGACCTACAGGTTAAATCATGCTCACCAACTCCACATCGCTAAAACAAAAAATAGATTCCCTTTGGGATAAATTCTGGTCGGGCGGAATTTCCAATCCGCTTACGGAAATTGTAGCTCGAAACGCCATTTCGAGCGACTGAAACAATATGAAAAATTATAAAACATATTACAGAAGAAATCTCCCACATTACCAGCCGCCGGGATATACTTTTTTTGTTACCTACAGACTAAACGGTTCTTTACCTGTTGAAGTAATTAAAAGATTAAAAGAGGAAAAGGAAAAAGCATTAAAAGTAATAGCAGGTTACGATGACGTCAAAGTTCGCGAAGAAAAATATAAAACTTACAAATCACAATATTTTGGAAAATTTGACAAGATTTTAGACGGCTCCAGCTGCGGACCCAAATGGTTACAAGAAGAGAACATTGCTCAAATTGTCAAAAACGCGATTCATTATTATGATGAGAAAACCTACAGCTTAATTTGTTATACAATTATGCCGAATCACGTTCATCAGGTCTTCACCCCAATTGTAGGTCGAATCTCCGATTCGACAACTAACAAACTTGAAGAAAATAATACCTATTCTCACAATCAAAATAATTCTAGTATTAAAGATAC
>JAHJVF010000445.1 GCA_018828505.1 Bacteroidota bacterium
GAAAATCCTATGAACGGAGGATTAAATAAACCGCAGGAAGTAAAATGCGGCTGCCCCGGATCGCAAACAATTCAACTCGATGTTTTGAATGTTGAAGCCGAGGAAGAAGGAGAGCGGACTTCTCAATTGCGTCAGTGGCCTGTTCAGCTGCATCTTGTATCGCCGAGAGCACCGTATTTTCAAAATGCAGAACTGCTGTTAACTGCCGACTGTGTTCCATTCGCCTACGCAGATTTTCATAAAGATTATTTGAAAGGAAAAGGACTTGCAATCGCTTGTCCAAAACTTGATTCCAATAAACAAGTTTACTTGGAAAAACTTGTTGCAATGATCGACGAATCGCAAATCAAATCAATCAATGTTTTAATTATGCAAGTTCCTTGCTGCTCGGGTCTTTCAAACCTCGCGCAACAGGCAGTTGAGATGTCTCAGAGAAAAATTCCGATCAACTATGTTGTGTTTGGAATTAATGGCAGTGTATTGGAAGAAGGGGTATTAAATTAGGAGAATTTAATATTGGACCACCAACGGAAGTAGGAGTTAGAATTACTCTCTCAATAAGCGTTCTTGTAAAAGTCTTTGCATATCCCTTCTGCTGTCTAATACGCAGTGAACAAAAACTTCTTTCTTCACAATTTGAAAAATGATTCGATACGGCTTGGAGGTTATTTCTTTAAAATCAGTTATTCCCAGAAGTTCTAATTCGGGAGGAATATGTCCACGTTTAGGATACTGCTGAAGAGTTAAACATTTTTCATACAGTTTGGAGAATAATTTCTCAGCTTTCGCTTCTGAATCGTTGAAAAAAACATATTGATAGATTTCAAATAAATCTTCCTCAGAAGTTGAAACGAGGTTAACTTTGAACTTCACTTTGAACCTGTTTAAGTTCCTTAATGCGTTTGCGTAGATTCACAAAAGTTTTTTCTAAGGTTTTGAATTTACCTTTTCTAATTTCTTTTCCGCTTAAAGCAAGAATTTTTAAGAGAGAAATACTTTCCTGGGTTTTTTCATATACCTTCACATCCTGAAGAATTACCTTCGCTTCGCCGTTATGCGTGATAATCAATGTTTTTTGATTTTCTGCAACATCACGTATAACTTCAGAAGCATGAGTCTTTAAATAACTTATTGGCTTAACTGCTTCACTGAATTTCATTTCATCTCCTTAATATATGCGACTATAATATAGTCCTTTAAGTGGTCTAAATCAATCTTAGGATCAAATCAGTTCTTAAGCCATTTAACGGCATATTATCCCGACAAGTCGGGACAAATTGTTAAAACACAACCGATAAATTAAGTCCTCGTTAATTATTTTTCAAAGTACTTTTTTTAGAAGCCAGCCAGTGGCTGTTAAAAAAGTAATACAACCTTCTCCATCAGTCATGTGTATGAAAGAATAGTTTTTTCAATCCTCGATTGAAAGGGGGAGCTTTTACTTCTTGCCTGCCCCGTATTCGGGGACTGTTTACTTACTTGTCCGGTTCTGACGGATTAAAGAGGTTGTGTGGCTTTTAACTTATCTCGTAATTTAATTCTAATAATTTCGATTCTATCTATAAGATCTTTTGCTTCTTCATAATTAGTTTTGATTGTTTTTCAAATCTGTTTAACATCATATCCAGTTTTACGAACAAATTCTTCATCTACTTCGCCAAATTTGTGTTCCCACAAATGACGAACTTGAAAAAGGAAAATGATTTTGTCTTTTGATTGGGGGCACGGAGTTCTAATGATTTCAATTCCCTTTCCCACAATACTGTAATTACCGCAAATTAATAAAGTAAAAATAATTCTTGCATATAATAGGACAAAATTGTAGTTTTTCCGTCAATAATTAACAATCATTAATTTTTAACAAAAAATAAGGAGTATTATGAAAAAATATTTGCTCGTTTTTTTCTTTACAATTCTAGGCTCAGCTATTTTTTACTCTTGTAATAATAATCCCTCTACACCTACCGAACCATCTTCATATGATAAAGCAGATGGTGTAAAAGGGGGAATTTTGTATGATAAATTCTGGTCTACTGAAGCAAGTTATTCAAAATCAGCAGATGCAGCATTAATAGCAAAATTAAGTGCATCAAGTGATTTCTTCCGCTGCAAACAATGCCATGGTTGGGATCGATTAGGCAACAAAGGGGCTTATATTAACCGCGGCCCTAAAACTAACCGTCCAAATGTTTCTGGAATTGATTTATTATCTTTAGCAAATGAATCGGCTGATAATCTTTTCAATGATATTAAAAAAAGTGCAGGAAGAAGAGATATATCTTATAATTTATCGTCCTATGATCCAGTAGCAAATGCAACCGAAGGCGATAAAATGCCCAACTTCTCTCAACTTTTAAGTGATGAAGAAATTTGGAATTTAGTTAAATTCTTGAAGCAAGAAGCACTTGATGTTAGAAATCTATATGATGCAACCTATACTGGTACTTATCCTACAGGCTCTGCGATATTTTCTAATCATGGAAAAGACGGTAATGCCGTTAATGGTAAAACTTATTACAACAATAACTGCGTTTCCTGCCACGGAGTTGATGGAAAAACACTACCGTTAGAATCAATGACACTGGGTAAATTTGTTAGATCTAAAGCTAATGAAGCTCAACACAAAGTAAAATTTGGGCAGCTTGGTTCATCAATGACTGCTTTCAAAACTACTTTTCAAGATATGAAAAATTTATATAAAGCTGTTGCAGATACTGTTTCTTTTCCTAATTAATAATTATAACATTGGTTTTATTTTTAAAGCTGCCCAAATGGCAGCTTTTTTATTTTTATAAAATGTATTTAATTTAGAATTAGAATTACCCTCAATTCAGATTATTACAAAGTTTTATTACCGAGCTTACATGCCAATTTCCTCAATTTGCATTCATTTCACATTCCCGCGGTTGAAACGCTTTGTTTTGCTAAAAACATTTGGGCAAATCATTAAAGTCTCACCAGATTGCAGATAAATAATAATCGAATCTTTCCCTTGTCTACTATACCTAAACGGCTGTTATGTTAAAACACAACCGATAAATTAAGTTCTCGTTAATTATTTATCAAAGTACTTTTTTTAGAAACCAGCCAAAGGCTGGTAAAAAGTAATACAACCTTCTCCATCAGTCATGTGTATAAAAGAACAGTTTTTTCAATCCTCGATTGAAAGGGGGAGTTCATTACTTCTTGCCTGCCCCGTCTTTGGAGACGTTTTACTTCTTGAAAAAAAATTATTCAAACTTTTGATTGATTTAGATTCCTTCAAAATTTTGTTTCCATCTTTTCTTCGGATCATCAAAAGAAACAGCTTTTGGATCAAAATATTCAGGATCAAATTCTCCCCCTAACCATTCAATCATTTCGTCATATTCTTCATTTTTGGGGTCGCTTAATATCTCTAACAAATCATAATAACCGCCCATCCCGCCGCAGTCTTCTGGAGGACACGCTCTTTTTCCATCAATACACTTAGGATATTTTTCTCCGATTGTAGCTGGAAGAACCTTCTCGAACTTGATAGTATGTATCCAGGAATCTCCAAAATCATACTCATATCTGGCATTGCGATTATTCTCATTAAAATATTTTGATATTTTTTCTTTATAATCTGGCAAAACAATTCTATCATATGCTTCCCACTCCTCATCGTGAACTCCAATTTCGACTTTTTCATTTGTTGCGGGATTATTTATTTCAAACATATGTAGATGGTAATCAATCCATCCCATTGAATCTTGAATAGCAACGTGCAAATCCCAAAATGAATAATTAGACGGAACAACAATTCGTCTCCAAATCAATGGTTGGGAATTATTCAACGAAATTTTGAATTGATATACTTCATTTATTTTTTTTACCATGATCAAATCCTAAAAATATTTAGTGAACGAATAATGTTTAGTTTGCTAACGGCGTTGTTTTTAAGCCGCCTCCCATCCGTCCGCTGGCGGATGACGGACAGCTTCGCCAAGTTAGTTACAATCGCCAATAATTATTTATTTGTTATTTATTTCGAACACTTAGAACTACACTGCCGAACGAAACCGCTAAACCCAAAACGCCAACTTTGCCTAATCGTTTCGGCGGTCGGGTTGTCCAATCCGAAGGATTCCTACGGAAAGGACTC
>JAHJVF010000446.1 GCA_018828505.1 Bacteroidota bacterium
CGCTACACTCGCCTGCCCGCCCGCCTGCATCGGGCAGGCAGCAGGCGGGAAAACCAGCCAGTTTTTGCAGGTTCTCGAGTTTCCGACTGCTATCTAATTAGTCGACCCTTATAAACCCGAAAACACTTTAATCTGTGGGAAAAAATGGTTAAATTAGGTGAGAAGATTTACCGAGAAAAGTAAATAAATGACAAACAACCTTGCAGAAAATATGATACCTAAAAAAGCCAATCCTACCCAATTAACATTCTGTACAACATATGAAGAACAACTAAGTCAGCGTCACCCGTTGTATGTATTAGCCAATAAAATCGACTGGTCAATATTTGAAAATGAGTTTAAAAAATATTACAGCGAATATATGGGTCGCCCGGCTAAACCGATTCGTCTTCTAACCGGCTTGCTTCTTCTCAAACATATTCGAAACTTGAGCGACGAAAATGTAGTCGAACAATGGCAGGAGAATTCTTACTATCAATATTTCTGCGGTATGACAAGTTTCGTAACAGGTCAGCCGTGTGAGCCGAGTGAATTAGTACACTTCCGAAACAGAATAGGAGATGCCGGTATGGAATTAATATTTCGAGAGAGTGTACGAATAAACGGTAAAGATAGTAAAGAAAGAGATGTTTGTGTAGACACAACTGTACAGGAGAAGAATATAACTTTTCCGACTGATAATAAACTATACCGGAAGATAATAAACAAGAGTGTAGCGATAGCCGAAACAGAAGAAATCGAGTTGCGCCAGAATTATAGGCGGACAATAAAGAAGCTCAGCTACCAGCTGAGATTCAAACGTAGTAAAAAGCAACAAAAGTTAGCACGGAAAGCAGAACGAAAGATAAAGACAATAGCCGGGCGATTAGTGCGGGAATTAGAGAGAAAACTCACTTCCAATGCCTTATCAAAGCATTCATCATCGTTGGAATTATTCAAACGGGTACTCGCCCAGAAGCGCAGTGATAGCAAAAAAATTTATAGTTTGCACGAGCCACATGTACAATGCATAAGCAAGGGTAAAGAACACAAGAAGTATGAATTTGGCAACAAGGTGTCGCTAATGATCACCAAGACAAGCGGTGTAATAGTAGGGGCATTGAGTTTAGAGAAAAACGATTATGATGGACACACGTTGCAGCCGGCGCTTGAACAATACAAGCGCTTCTATGGTACTGAGCCGCGCAAGGCAATTGCAGATTTAGGATATCGAGGAGTTGATAAAATTGGAGAGTCAGAAATAATAACACCGAAGAAGAAAGCAGTTACAAAGTATGGTAAAGAAAAACTACGAGCCGATCATCGTAGACGGTCGTCGATAGAAGCAGGAATCAGTCATTTGAAGAATGGACATCGACTTGGTAGAAATTATTATCGTCATATCACTGGAGATGTAACCAATGTGTTGCTCGCATCGGCAGGTTACAATTTCAAAAGGATGATGAGGAAGTGGAAAGAGATGTTCAAATATTTTTTGCTATTTTTCTATTACGTCTTAAGAGTGTTTTTTGTACCACCAAAGTCTTATCCAGTGTTAAAAACGACTTTTTAAGGGATAACTAATTACCAATTGTTGGAAATTTTTTTGCCCATGTGGATGTTGCGGAAGCATCAATATCGGCAGTCTGTTTGTAAACTTTATTCCATTGTGCGGAATTTTGGGTGATCCAGTAAAGATTATTCAATGTTGTAACCAGATAAGGAGCTTCGACTGTTCCAGACCCTGAAGGCGGGTCTGCTGTTTGAGCAAAAGAATTGTTCAAACAAATTAAAGTTAAAAAGGCGATAACAAAGTAAAGTTTTTTCATTGCTTTTTTTCTCATTGTTGATTTTTTTAAAAAAAAACTAGATATCTATTTCATTTTTTTATTAACTCATTTATTCTCGTAACAAAATGATCAATCGCAAGTATATCTGATGCGGTTAGCGTTGAATAATCATTCCTTGTTTTTATTCTTCGTAAATAACCTTCTATTGCTTCCATATTTTGGATTAAAATTTCTTGTTCAGATGATGTTATTATTTTAGTTTCTTTTGTTTTAGGTTCGGTATTCATCCAAATCTCTTCCTGTTAATAATTTTTA
>JAHJVF010000447.1 GCA_018828505.1 Bacteroidota bacterium
CATCCAAAAAGAAGGTACCCTGTTCCGCAACCTCAAATAATCCTTTTTTATCGGATGTTGCTCCGGTGAAAGCCCCTTTTTTGTATCCAAATAATTCACTTTCAAGTAATGTATCGGGAATTGAGCCACAGAACTGTGCTAAGTATGGTTTGTCTTTCCGTGAACTTAAATTGTGAATCGCCTGTGCGACAATCTCTTTCCCTGTACCGCTCTCTCCAAGCAATAGAACTGTTGCATCTGTTGAAGCAACTTTATGTATCAAACTTACAAGATTTTTCATTGGAGGACTGTTGCCGATAAGATTGGGAATACTTTGGAACGACTGCAATTGATTCCGAAGAATTAAATTCTCATCCTTCAACTTTTCAATATCGCCGATCTTCTCAAGTGCAAGCGAAACTAAATTCGAAAAGAAATCAAGAAAGATCAGATTCTCTTCGGTGAATTCTTTACGATTGATTCTGCTGTCGGCTAAGATTACACCCCATACATTATCATCACGCAAGATTGGCACACCGAGAACAGATTTAATATTATGGATTTGAACACTTTCAAACTGAGAAAGCTTGGGGTCGCTCTGAACATCATGGTAGAGACATGGTCTCATAGATTGAATAACCTGCTGCAGTATTCCTGATGAAAAAGTTGAAAGGTCCTGGATATTTTCCTTCTGTATATTACGTGCTGCGATTATCGAGAATTGATTTGTATCTGAATCGAATTTAGCGAAAAGTCCACGTTCAGCATTAATTACCTGAATGACTAAATCGAGAGTCTCTTCTATCAGTGAAGCTTGATATGATACAGAATTCAATCTTTGGCTGATGTGATAAAGAATATCAAACTGCTCACGGCTGATAGATTTAATTTGATCGATTTCAGATTTTACTTTTGTCATTTTATATTATTAGTTAACTCTGAAAGAAGCCGGTTTCGACCTCGATTTATTAGAAAATTGATCAACACACCATAGTACCCAAAAGTAACCGCGTAGAGCGAGATTTGTCGAAACCTGAACAGAAATACTATCCGGACTGATTTTGTCCTTCTGCCAAATTGTGACAGGTGGAATATCATCGGTTAAAATTTCTGCTGTATATGTAAAATTAAATCCCGGTGTAAATCTTTTCCACTTAAGGATTGGTGAACTAGTAACTGTCTCGCCATTCAATGGATAATCTAATGTAATCTCCTGCTTAATTACACGATTGATCTTATCGCTGCCTATAGTATGAAGCTTATTAAATAGATCTTTGATGACGATTCTGAATTGCAAACCGATCGCTTCCTCTATATCATCAATGAGAAGATCGCTTTGAGATAAAATCCTCTCATACATTTTGCTCGAAGCATTGTATGGAAGATTCAGCTTAACTTTGAGATCTGAATTTTCAATAAAGACTGAATCAATATCGTTATCTTTATCGGAGACTTTTACCTTAACTTCCAACGATGCAGTTTGTATGTCCGGATATTGATTTAGAACAGTCGTGAAGAATGCCAGGCTCTCAAGCTTTGGAATTTCGTTTAAGAAAGATTGGATAGTGTAAATCTTTTTGTTTTGCCACTCGACGTAGAAAGAGTCACTGCTGTATCCATCTTTTTGAATTGTCAGCCACCCAGTATTGGCTGAAACATTTTCAATTTTGAAATATCCTGAACTATTCGTTTTGACAAGTTTATTTTCAGCGGACCAATTCACTAAAACATCGCTTATAGCTTTTCTTGGTACAGCAAAAGTCTGAATTGTTCCCTCAATTGCAACAAAAACATTATTAGGATTATTCGGGTCGAGGGGATTGTTGCGTGGTGCGTTGCATGAATTAATAAAAAAAATGGGAATAAGCGGTATTCCTAACTTAAATAACTCATCTATTTTGAGTAATCGATATGTTCGTAAGAAAAATCTCTCTACCATGATAAAATAAATCAATACTATGCCAAATATAAATTTTTTGAAGACAAAATATTACTTTTTGTTAGGTGAAATGAAGTTTTTTTTGGGGTATAAATTATCTCAAAAACAAAATAGCCACTCCAGCTACTGTAATGAGTGCTCCAAGAATTGCTCTCCAGCTCAATTCTTCTTTATAAAAGTATTTGACCAGAGGAAGCATTATTACAGGTACTGTCCCCATTATTGTTGCAGCAATTCCGACCTTCGCATTGGCAATCGCAATCAAAGAGAAAGTAATTCCAAGAACTGGTCCGGCAATTGAACCTCCGATCGTTAAAGACAGAGCTTTAGTGTCTGACTTAAAAACCTTAACTGGATTCTTAAACTTTCCAAAAAGAAGAGTGATCGGAAGCAGGATGATGATCGAAGAAATTAATCTGACTATCGTCGCCACAAGTCCATTGATTGATCCTTCATTAAATGCGAGCTTGGCAAATATCAAAGCGACACCCTGTCCTGCGGCTCCGAGGAAACCGAAGAAAATTCCTAAGTAATTAAATTTTTTTGTCGAGCTGTTTGATTCTTTTCTCTCCAAAACTACTAAAGCAATTCCACCGATTGTAATTAACATGCCGACAATCCCCCAGATATAGATTATTTCATTCAGGATAAAATATGCAAGGATAGCAGAAATTATTGGAGCAGAAGACATTATCAGCATACTGACCCGCGCACCTATTTGCTGATAAGCTTTGAAAAGAAACGAGTCGCCGAATGCAAGTCCAAACAGTCCGCTTATTGCGAGGTAAAAAATTTGTGAACCTGAAAGTGAATATTCGATTTGAAAAGGAAAAATGAGCATGCTCAGGATGATGATTGCAATTAATTGTCTCGAAACATTAAGCTGAACTGAACCAATCCTAATCGTGGCGGCGGCGAACAGCATTGAAGTTACTGACCAAAGGAATGCTGTTAGAAGGGCGCTTAATTCACCAAGCAGGGGCATGTATTATTTTTTCCAATAATTTTTATATCAAAGATAAGAACTGTGGTATTGAGGTGAAAAAGAATTTAAAATTTGTAGAGCGAAGTGGGACATCCCGCATGCGGGGCGGAACATCTCTTTTACGTTCTGGACCTTCGCTCATTGGAGCATCCTGCTTTCCATGACGACAGTGAGCGAATCTATGAGAAATGACATATTCGCCCGACTTGTCGGGGTCTCTAAAACCTGATTTCCGAGTAGAGATATGTCATTTCTAATCCCGACTTGTCGCATCGGCGTCAACTTAACAATTGGTTTTATAATCCCGACAAGTCGGGACTCACTAACTCATTATAATCTCATAACTTAGAAATCCCTTTCCAAAGGATCGTTCCGACAACCATTGTTAATCCTCCCCGCCTGCCTCGTCGCTATTTGTGTGGCGGGCAGGTACGAGGATTATTGAGGATTTTTTGAATTCTTTTACTACAATAATGTGACCTCTACGAGGTCATTGTTAGCAGAATCCGCCGAGGCGGACAGATATTCAATTACTGTAGAATAATAGAAACTCACAACATACATCCCGCTTAGGCGGGATGAATAAGAGCTATGGAGATTTTTCTAACCTATTTTAGAATAAATGTTTATAGAAAAAATTAAATCATTATATGAAATTAAGTTGA
>JAHJVF010000448.1 GCA_018828505.1 Bacteroidota bacterium
AAACAAATCCTAAGCACAAATTTCGAAAACATAGAAAATTGGGCTATTTGTGGCGTTTCGATCATTAGAATTTAGTATTTGTTTAGAATTTAGAGTTTAGGATTTCGTGCTTTCGAATCGAATAATACGTCCCTGCGTAACATCAGTTATTAAGTAAATTATTTTCAGTTTTTTATTGTCATACTTTTTCAGAAGTAGACTAATTATTCCAAAAATAAGTACCAGACTAAACATTATTACAGTTTCCATATTACCTCACGTTATTTTTTATACACGGATTAGGACCCGTACAAAACTCTTCTTCGATTCTTTTATATAACCAATCAGAATAATAAACTGGTATATCAGTTCTTCTGCTTGCAGAGGTGATCATATTTTCAAAAAATATGTCGTTCTAAAAATTCAATTTTACAAACTCACTTGAAAAGAGCGTCCTAGTGGGCGAAACTCTTTTGTCTTTTCTTGTTCAAGCTTACTTTTAATTTGCTCAAAACTTTTTACTGTATCTTGTGAGTATAAACGTTCACCGCATTTCGTGCATACTTCTGCAGTAACTTTTACAGCGGCAGTATTTTTTCCGCCGCGAATAAGTTTTTCTACTTCTTTTTCTTGCAAATCGCCGCCGCAAATAGGACAATTTTTAAATGGCATCATGTTTGTTTTCTCCTTTCTTTAAAATTAATCCATAACTCAGGATCAGGGCGATACACGGTAATAAGAACCGCCCAAGAGTTTTCTTCATTGTAAGCCCAAACAGAATGAACCGGTTCATTTCCCGAAGTTTTGCCAAAAATTAGACAACTAGGGTAGGGCTTATCATTGGGATAACTTTCAATTATTTCTCCATTCATAACAGAAAAATAAATCTCATCAAACTTTAGTTTATCTGCTTCAGCTTCATCATAAGCATGATCTGTTATTCGAAATTTTTTATTCTTGATCGCTTCAATAATGACATCAATTTTAATGGTCATAGAAGTAGTTTAATATTTAATTAAAAATAGCGATTGTTTGGCTAATTGAAAAGAGCAAGAAAATAAACTAATCGGATTAGCGTAACAATTATGGGCTTCTTACCTTCAAGCGAAGGCTTGTTCTGAGCATGGTCGAAGAGATCGAGTAGGCGTTCAACTGAAATGCCTGTCCCGAGTGGTAAGCAAACATTTTAGAAGTCGAACCATCGAGGGGTTTGTCCCGGGCTCGCTAGTTGCCTGACTACCGTCATGTAAATCGGGTAAACTTGCCGAGGGAAAAATGTATTGATCTGTCTCCGGCAACTGGGTAAAAAAGCATGAATTATAGTTTTAAAAAAATATTTAGTCTTTTGAGAGAATTTGAAGTAGTTCAGCAGGGGTATCCACTTTAATCTTCGCTGGATTCACTCTTGTCTCAAAAGAGAGTTTGGTTGGAAGCTTTTTTAAAGCATCTTGCCGCCTTCTTTGGATTTCTAAGCATCAGGTAAATTTCGCCGGCTCGTTTATAATTACCGAGCTTTTCGTACAGTTCGGCAATTTTGTTATGATCTTTCTTTTCCATCTGTAAGTAAATATCAAGAGCTTCTTTGTGTTTTCCCCCAATTGTGAACATCTTAGCCGCACTTTCCTTGTCTCCTCCTTTTAAGTAGAGTTCAGCTGACTTAATAAATTCACCAGCCAGATTGTAAGAATAGGCGGCATCAATGTAGAGACCTTTTTCCTCTTGAATTTTTGCAAGGGATGAAAAATCACTTTTTTTAAGCGAAAGTGATATAGCATCTCTCATCATATTATTATCTATCAAATAGCGTAGGGTTTCTTCAAATTTCGACGACTCAATAAAAATTGAGTAATTGTTTTTAGTAACAGCAAGCTTTTTAGTTATAAGGTTGTACTGATCTTTTTTGCCTATGAAGTAGAGCTTAATTGCCGATGTCTCAGAAACACTCTCTTTTAAGTTGGCGTATTCAGATTTGAACTTTTCTTTAATGTTTTTGAATGCGGGTTTATTAACTTTTTTTATCTCTGCGATATAAAAGAAGTAATCGTTGTAGTTCCCGGCTTTTTCATATAAACGAAGGACGTCTTCTGCATAGTGAAAGTCGAAATCAAACATCTTAAGGATTCGCACCCAATGAGCAATCTTTTCTGTACTATGATTATTCTGAAAATATAAATTCATCATCTTTACAAGCTTAGAATTGTATTCATATATCTGTAATCCATACAGGGAGGGTGCATCGCCCGGTAATCTTAATACGAATTTAGCGACTGCATCGATCTTATTATTATTTATGGCATAGGTGGCTATTGTTTCATAACGGTCTTGCTGCCAGGCAGTTCTCCACAAGTAGTATGCTTCCTCGATATTTCCAAGCTCGAGTTGGCAGAATCCGGCAGTAATTCTATTGCCTGCTAACTCATAACAAACGCTTGCTTGGAGGGGTTTTCCATCCGTGGCGAAGGAGCTTGCAGTAGTCTCGAGTTCTATCTCTCCAATGTATTTTCCTACTTTTTTGGCATTCTTAAAAAGAAGCTCGTGATCTTCAGGCGAGTTTAAATAATTTATGAAGGCTTTTGTGTAATTTTTTAACTTATAGTATGATTCTGCCGCCTTGTAACAATTTCCGGCTAAATCGTAATATTTTGCGGCATCAGTAAAGTATTTTAGTTTGAAGGCACTTTCGGCAACGCCAAGATTATCGTTAATTAGATAATATCTTATCAATGCACTAAAATATTTTCTTTTCTTGGAATATGAGTCTGCTTCCGCCTTCAAATCTTTGCCTTCTTTAATAAGTCTAAGAGTTTTAACTGCGCTCTCAAAATTTTTCTCTTTTTCATAAATCGATAAGAGTGGTTCGTATTGATTTGTGATATGATAGAGTTTGATCAACCGCTTATCGTTCTTTAACTTTTTCCAGAGCTTTTCAGCATTTTGAAAATCTTCTGCTTTTTCAAACAGCTCGGCGGCATGTTCATAATTCTTTAGCTTAAGATAAAGCTTAGCCGCATCTAAAAACTCGCCAGCTAGTTCGTAATATTTAGCAGCATCGATAAAATTTTTCAGATAGTTCAAACTTATTTCAGCAGCCATTTTGTAATTTTTCGATTTAATGAAAGCGTCGAACGCTTTTTCGTATTCTGAAAGACTTAAGTAAATATCAGCCACTTCGGCAAAACGACCTTCTTTTTCTAATATCTTAGTTGTGCATTGCAGAATTTTGTCCTTGATTTGCAGTTGGGTGTATAGGCGTAATGCATCGTTGAAATTTCCGGAAAGTTCGTAGTTTACTGCGGCTTTCTCAATTTCGTTTACTATTTCAAAATTAACAGCCGCCTTGTAATACTCTCCGATTTTTTCCTGATAGTATGCTTCGGCTTTAGTAGTTAGCATCTGGCTGCCTGCATTTTTGAAGCACTCAATTGCTGCTTTATAGAATTCTCTTTCGAAAAAGTAATTTCCCTGTTCAATCCATTCCTCTGGCGTTGAAATAACGTTCCATATTCCGCTGATGTAATTTAAATCATTCGTTTGATATACTTGATCTTTCAGTAAATCACTCTGCCAAATAACAGAAGGCGTCGTACCGTCGTAAATTAAAAGCTCTTTTTGTGCTCGAGTGATTGCTACGTACAATAAATTGATTTCGTGCTTGATGTTCGCATCGTGAATATTGTGTTTGGAATTTTCAAGAATAGTTACCCAAACATCCTTTGTCTTTATGTCGGAGCAAAAGTTCCAAATGAATACGCTGTCGAATTCTAATCCTTTTGCTTCATATATCGTGAAGATAAGCTCTGTTTCAAAAATGCGTTTTAACTTTTCCTTTTCTTTCTCGTTTCTTACAAGAATGGTTTTCTTTGCTCCGATGCCCCTAAGGTTTTCGAGCATTTCTTTTTCAGTGATGCTGTGAGCAATAACTGGCGGGCGCCCTTTGTATTTCCAATCTTCTTTTAATTCTTCGGCGCTTGTGCCTAAAAGATTTGCTTTCAGTTCTAATAATGTATTCGCAAGCTCGACTATGTTCCCGGAACTTCTGAAGTTTAAATTCAAAAACATAACCTCCGGTGTTGGTAAATTCCTTTCAAAGAAGTGGCGTTTGAGCTCTTCCCACCGGAATCCGCTTGGATTGATAATTTGTTTTGTATCGCCGGTTAAAAGCAGATTCAAAGGATTTTTAATTAAGTAGAACAGCAGCTCGTGCTGCGTATCTGTTAGATCTTGGACTTCATCACAAACTACCAAGTCATACATATATTCCTTAGGATTTTTTTCGATAAGTATATTGATTACATCTTTGCTTAAATCAATTTCATCCCACAGATTCTCTCTGTCTAACTTGTCTTGGTAAAACTCGAATATTTTATAAATGTTTTTTCGATCGTGCTTAAAGTTCGGGGCTTTTTTTCTGCCAAGCATTTCGTATTCAAGGAATGAGAGATAACGTTTTTGTGTTAGGTCGCGCTGTTTTAATAGCAGCTCTATTATCTTCTCGAGTAGATGTACGATTCTCTCGCTGTGATCGGTAATATGAAATTTGAGATTCTTGGTGAAGTTATATAAGTTTGTTTGAAAATACTTTTGAACGATCTTTTCAATTTGAGGCGATGATTCTAAGTTCGAAAAAATTACAAGCTGCCGATGCAGAGAGTTTATCAAGTTCGATGTGAGCTGATTTTGTTTGGCTTTGGTTAGTGTCTCTTTGAAAAATTGTATGTTTATTTGAGGCAGCGCACCTTTAATTATTGAACGAATCTCCTCCCATATTAACGGCATATCATATTTTGATGCTAAGGAATGCGGCCGAACAATTGCACAAAATTTGTAGTAATCGACCTCATTCTCTAATCGATAAGTTCTATTAAACTTTTCTACAATATCAAGACACAGGTTTTTATAAGCATAGAATTTTGGCTTATTTATTTTCTCTGCATCCAGGCTTGAATTCAGCAGTCCGCTGTAAAGCTTTTCTGCCATATTTTTTAAGAAGCTATTATATGTAACAAACAGTTTGTCCAAGTGTCCTAGTGAACCTTTAAGCAGATAATAAACCGAGAGAGTTGTTTTGCCGCTTCCCGCAGTACCCGAGAGCATTATAGGAGGGGGAGTTTTAAGAAGCTCAGATTGAGCCGGTGTTAATTGAAGATATAATTCGAAATCGTCCTTAATGTATAATTGGACCCGATTCCATTCTTCCTCACTCAAGGGATACCACTTCTGACTTCCGGAATCATCGCTGACTTTTTTAGTAATGCTTTCTTGGGTGATGTTTTCCTGGTCTATTTTATCGAAATATAATTCATCAGACATTTCCTCTCTAAAAGGTTTGAAGTGAATGAAGGGCACATTATCTGGGAGTATGTTTTTGGTTTTGTTTGATATCTCATCGTGGGTAACTATACCCCAGATGTAAACAAGCAAAGTGTTTTTTTCTTCAGGATGTTCATCGCTGCCAAGTGTAAAAAGAATTCGGTTAGCTTTATCGAGCCGCCCCTCAAAGATTGTTTTAGCCGAAGTAACGCCTCTGATTTTCTTTACTTTTAACCCACCATCCCAACAGCCAATTTCTAAAAATTCAAATTTTTGTTTTATCTTTTCTCGGTTTTGCTTACTCTCTGTGAGTAAGTATTTTTTGAATGAATCGTTAATTAATACTTTTATGGTCATAAATTGTCGTTAAATTTTATGTAGAGTACCTGCTCAAAAAACTTTTTCAATAATAAGATTGTGGGAATTTTCTTAAAAGTCAAAATAAAAAATAATCGAAAAAAAATTGTTAGCGTAAATGAATTCACTTACTTACGAAATTGCATAGATGGGAATCAAAAACTTGCAAATTACAGATACGATCGGAAATTTCTTAGATAGAGTAATCAGCTTATCGGAAAGAATTCTTTTTATCATGGTGCAAGTTTATTCAATGGTGGACAGAATTGCAATGCGATTGCAAATTTGTCCATAGAGGAAATATCGTGTCGATAATCAGCGTGTTTATATCCCAACGGAGCGGCTATGCCGAATGAGCACGCCTGGCAAACAAACTACGCTGAAGTGGAATGAACGAACAACATTATCATTGATGCTGATTTTTTTGTTTAGCGTTGGTATTTATGCCAACGCGATTTACGGAAACATGATTTATGAAAATGAGAAATTAAAAATCACAACGGTGCATCGTCAGATTTGGCTGAATTGCCGCTGCCCTTCAATTTGTTGTACTCATCAATTGCCATTGTTTGAAGAGATTCTTTTAATTCCTTTGGAACAATGACGCTATCATAATATTTATCGTCCTTTCCTTTTTCGGATGGAGCGCCGGCAAATAGACCGTTAGCCCCATTAACTAATTTGAATCCTTTGATGATTATTCCTTCTTCGGTTTGAATGTCAAAGAAAGCTACTAATTTTGAATCGCCTTCGAAAAGGTTCATTCTGGATATTTTCATTTTACCTCCAATAAGATTTTGTTAATGTTTTTATGTTTGTTGTGAAATGCCCGTTATAATTACAGCATTCAAACAAAAGATAAATTTGATTTTTTCAAAAGGCAAGTGTTGATTTCGTTTTTTGTAAAATACATTAAATTAACAGTTGTGTTGATTATTTGTATTTAGTGAAATTCGCGCCTGCACGCCAAAGTGCCAGCCTTTGCTGAAACGCTTCGTGCAGGCAGACGTTTCGGCACGCAGGCAAATTAGTGTCTTAATTCTTTTTGAACGCAAATTTATCTTCAGACGACATAACTGCCAATGACAGGATGTTCAATCTTGTTTTCGTTTAATGATTGTACAAACTCTCAGAGGTAGCTCAAAAATTTAATTTAATTCTTAGAACTATCTTTTTCGTGCGGTCCGGAAAAACTTCTCTGCGGCGAGGCTCCTTCAATCGCTTTGATCGCTATGTTTTGAACTTGTATTCCTGCATCGTTTGCTTTTTGAGTGAGTTGACGAATTAGCTCTTCTTGTTCTTTGATTTTATTCTCGAACGAAGCGAGCATTTGCTTGTTTAACTTTCTTTCACCTTCAATTTCTTTTGAGGCAAGTTCTGCTTGATGCTTATACTTCAATTCGATTTTTTCAGTAACAGATTTTTCGGTTTCTTTAATTACTCTATCAAGTTCGGCAGGGAACGATTCTACTTTTGCTTTAAGTTCAGCAAACTCTTTTTCTCTCGCTGTAACTAATGCTTCGCGTTCCGCTAATTTCTTTTCAACAGTAGCTTTTTTATTGGCAAGCTCTTTTTCTAATTCTAATTTTTGGGCAGCATACTGATCGGCATCTTTTTTTCTTTGTAATTTAAGATTGTAATTATATTCTTCCTGTTCGCGCTCTCTTTCTTTTTTGATCTGGGCGTCTCGTTCTTTCTTTTGAATCTCGTAGTTCTCTTGTTCTTGTTTCCACTGGATCCTTTTTGCCTCCATTTCTTGTTCGAATAACTCTTTCTTTTCCTTTTGTGCTTGTAGAAGTGCAGAAAGCGAGTCGGCTCCTACTTTTATATCAAATATTTCCTCTAAATATTTCTTTTCAATTTCAGTTGCCTGTTGAAATTCTGCCAATTTTCTATGCTCGGCAATTAGAGTCTCTCCGATTCCGTCGATTGCTCTTACTGTACCTAATTTTATATCTCCGAGTGATTTTATAGTATTGTGAACAATATTTTTGTTTTTTATGTCAAAATATTTAAAACTGATTTTCTCCATTTTCCATCTTCCATTAAACATCTTCCATTGCGGTTTACCGCGCTATGATATTCTCTGGAGAATGCTCAATGGCGCTCTCAACTATCTTTTTTTCTTCTTCTTTTTTCTTTTCAACTTTACGGTCGGTGGATTTCAGTCCCTTGATTGTTTCTAAAGCTTCGTTGTACGCTTCGAGCAGTTCGTTTTTTGTGCTTTTAATGGAAACTTCTTTTGCCATTTTATCCTCTTGTTAGTTTTTGTCTAAAATATTTTAAAATAATTTCTCAAAAATTGTTGTACTTACCCCGACAAGTCGCATTGGCGTCAACTTAACAATTGGTTTTATAATTTTTTTTTCACTAACTCATTAAAATCTCATAACTTAAAAATCCCTTCAACCCTTGTTAATCCTCTACGAGGATTATTGTGGATTTTTTGAATTCTTTTACTACAATAATGTGACCTCTACGAGGTCATTGTTAGCGGAATCCGCCGTGGCGGATAGATGTTCAATTACTGTAGAATAAAAGAAACACACAACAAACATCCCGCTTAGGCGGGATGAATAAGAGCTATGGAGATTTTTCTAACCTATTTTAGAATAAATGTTTATAGGAAAAATAAAATCACAAAATGAAATTAGGTTGACGCTAATACGACTCGTCGGGATGCATTCGCACAAGAATGATACGAAAAATCTCTATCACTAAAATTCATAATAATGCTACGGTAATTTTTCCAGATCGTCCAAGTCTTTGAATCTGTTTGCTGCACGTTTGTTAACCTTTAACTGCTCAAGACTGATAAAGCTTACCTCAACTTCATCAAGAGCAGCAATTGTTCTTGTTGGGTAGCAATCGTTAAAGTTTAATCCTGATACCGTTGTTAAAATTTCGAGTCTCAAAGGGGGAACACCAATTCGAATGATTTGGTTTTCTTTTAAGAATAATTCTGTGGAAAGTTCGGGGACGTTAAAACCAAATTCTCTGAATACCTCTACTAATCTTTCCGCGTTTTCTAGTTCCGGAGAAATCCAAATGTCAATATTACCGGTTGCCCTTGGGTAGCCATAGTACCCAACTGCATACCCGCCGACAACTAAGTATTTAACTTTCTTTAAGTTTAGCAACTTCAAAAACTCTTTGAAGTCTTGCGGTAAATGGATCATAGCCGTACATAATTTGTCTTAAAAATTCAAGTGCTTGAATTCTTTCTGAAGGAGTTTTGGAGAGCCAATATTCTTTTTCGTCCGATTGATCGAATAGCGATGCTGTTGAAAATGCTTCTTTGTCTATTTTTTCAAATTGATTGATACTGCTCATCTGAAATCAAATTATAAATTTTAACTTATATAAACAAACTAACGAGCCCGGGGTTATCCTTTTTTCGTAAGCGAATTTAATAGAACGCGTGACGAAGCTACATGTGACAATAGCCCGCCTTCGGCGGGTGGCAGGCCATCACTATGCGGAAAAAAACGCAGATTATCTCAAATGAACGGAGAGTGTGTTAAAACTACATAAACCCAAATTTGTCATTAGAAAAGCGCTAATGACAAATCGACTAACATTTTCTAAGGTTTTGAAAGAGAAACGCCAATAAGAAAAACTTCAAAACCAAGAAAATGTAAGTCGGGGTTAACTTCTTTTCCAAAGGATCCTTCGGAAATTATCTATACTTATCTTATTTTTAATAAATTTTCTTTTTTTCTAATGAACATTCTGGGATAAATGTTCTATTTCTTTTCTAACCAGCTATCTGCTCCAATCTCGGCATTTTTTTAAAATGGTTCCCGGAACTTTGGCTTTTTCAAATTTTCTAAATCAATAATATCTCTTTCCCTGTCGATTGCTTTTTTGTTTTTTATTAAATCTTCAAAGCTGATGAAATTGATTAGATCTCCGTCAACGTTAACAACATGCTTATTCAGGTAGCATTCATGGAAATTAACTCCGTCCAGTGCCATCAATATATCTATTCGAAAAGGAGGTACTCCAAGCTGGATGACGTTATCAGCATTCAAAAAATTTTTCTTTTTAAATCCAAGTTCTCCAAATCCAAATTTATCCAGTACACTAATCATTTTTTCAGCATTTTCATCGGACATATTAATCCAAATATCAATATCACCGGTATACCTTGGATAGCCGTGAACACCTACTGCGTAACCACCTACGACAAGGTATTCAATCTGGTTTTCGTTTAGTAATTGTATAAACTCTTTGAAGTCTTGGCTGAGCATCTTTTTTTAACTGGAGATATTGTTGGCGTAAAATTTCAATTGCGGAAATTCTTTCTTGCGGAGTGCGACTCATCCAAAATGAAAAATCATTTTGCGATTCTTTTCGTGAAACTATTTTTGCAACCTTTTCCATTTAGTTATTTTCTTTATGGTAAAGTTAATAAAAATATTTTTTAATGACGCTTAAATAAACACCAGGAGCTTACCCATTTTTCTTGTGTTCTCTCGATACGTCCCGACCCGCCTGCCTCATAGCTATTAACATGGCGGGCAGGTTTCAGATTGTTGAATGATTCTTTAGCGGGACACTCGAGAACCTTCTCTTCCGAAGGAATGACTTCGTCATCGATACGTCCCGATTAAAGCAAATCAATCACGCGGAGTCCTTTGGACGCTCCTTCTACCTGTTCGCCTCGTGCAATTTCTCAAGAAATGACATATTTCAAAAATCCATCTCGCATACCGAGATATGTCATTTCTTACTTAACCAGGTTCAACTAAACTACATCAATTTCATCCGATACTTTTCTGCCTTATTCTTTTGCAAGAGGTTTCTAAATTTTATTTCAGTTTCTAATTCTTTAACTGTATTAGTTAAAGCAGGTAATCTATTTTCCATTAAATGGCGTATCTTAAATTCGGTTATATCAAGCTGTCTTAAGAGACGACCTGTTTTTTTCTCATTAAGCCAAGAACCGAGGTACTGCCCAAAAGAAAATTTATTAATAAACTGACGTGACGTAAAATACTCACATCTTTTCTTAAGAGTTTCTTTTTTAGTTCGGAGTGAATTTATTTTACCAACGACTTTAGTTAGCTGGTGCTTTGTGGAATGAAGTTTAGTATCAAGCAAGGGGAATGAATAACTTTTTAATTTTGGATTAAGAGTCAATTCTATAAGAAACTCTGAAGGTTTTTGTTTCATTCCTGTTATAAAGATATTCTCCTTTGCTCTTGTGACGCCAACATAAGTTACTCTTCTTTCTTCTTCTATTTCAGATTCTTCTTGATGCTTTACATCCTGGTTTAAATTGAAATAGATAACATTTTGATATTCATTCCCTTTGGTTCGATGAATAGTTGTGAGTACAACCTCGTCTTTTGTTCTGTCGGCTTCTATTTCTGAATCGCGAGACTCGGCATTGATAGCTTTATTAATGTATCTGTAAAAGTCTTTTATCCTATCAAAATTTTTTGCAACAGAAAGAATTACTTCGAATACAACATCATCACTTGCTTCATCCAACCCGCCTGCCTCTCCGATATAGATGTAGCGGGCAGGTCCGATATTGATGTGGCGGGCAGGTTCCATAGATGAAAGAGAATGTGCTTTATAAAAATCTGCTAATCCAACTTCGGCACTAAGTTGAGTCAAGAAAACTTGCGGTGAGATTTCTTTCTGAACAGCGATACTTTGTAGTCTATCGATTCGATTGAAGAAATTTTTGATCTTCTCACTTTCAAATGGTTTAAGATTACAATTGCTCACTGCGGCTTGTAAGTCATTCCAGGAATTTATAGACGCAATGAGGGCGTTTGAAAGATACTTGTTAGGGCGTTTTAGAGTTCTGCTAAAATCGCTCGAAGTTGCATCATTAGGATAAAGAGTCAAAGTGAGATAAGCGTAAAGATCGATTCCGACTCTTGTCTTGAACAATTTCTCATTACTAACGGGCGAATGCGGAATTTTTTTTCTATCGAATATCGTTGCAATTGGAAATTGATATGCATTCAATCGGAAAAGAACAGCAAAATCTTTCCATCGAAAATTATTTTCGTTTTTGAAATTGATTAGCCAGTCTGCTGCCGAATTGGCTTGTTCCCAAAGAGTTTCACTCAGGTGAATATCTAAATAACCTTCCGGAGCGTTGTAACGGGGTTTTATTTCCTTTTTTATTCTCTCTTTGTTATGATCAATTAACCATTGTGAATGACGAACAATTTTTTTACTCGAGCGATAATTAGTAGAAAGAAGACAATCTTGAGTAACAGGATATCGCTCCTTGAAATTAATTATATGCCCCACTTCGGCGCCCCGCCAACCGTAGATCATTTGATCGTCATCACCAACTATAAAAACATTGTTTTCCGGGAGAGAGAGAATTTGTAAAAGTAAAAGTTGTGCCCTGTTCAAATCTTGAAATTCATCTACAAGAACAAACTGAAATTTATTTTGATAATGCTCTCGCATCGAATCGTCATCTAAAAGTATTCGCACTGCAAAGTAAATCATATCATCAAAATTAATGAAATTATTCCCCGACTGAAGCTCAAGATATGTGTTGAATATTGGTTCGAAAGGAAAAAGTTGATCTTCAAAATCAATATTGACTTCTGTGATTGGAATCAGTTCAAGTTTAGTTTTTCGAAGTGCGCTGAGGAATTTATCTAAGACATCTACATTTCTTTTTTGAGGAAGTTCGACGTGCTGTTGGATTGCATCTTTCATCAAATTGCG
>JAHJVF010000449.1 GCA_018828505.1 Bacteroidota bacterium
AACCAAGAAAATGTAAGTCGGGGTTAACTTCTTTTCCAAAGGATCCTTCGGAAATTATCTATACTTATCTTATTTTCAACAATCCGCGGCGGATTCTTTTTTTCTAATGAACATTCTGGGTTTAACTTTTCCCTCTCTACTGCAACTGCCACTGCATCTGCCTCCTTTGCTCCCTCCAACTTAGTAACCATTCATTAGATCACGCCGCCCTAAACTCCTGCTCTTTATACTGAAGCTGATAAAGTCTGTAGTAAATTCCCTTCTGTGCAAGCAGTTCCTGATGGGTCCCCATTTCTCTAATTTGCCCTTTATGCAGAACAATTATCTTATCCGCATTTTGAACGGTTGAAAGTCTATGAGCAATAACAATTGCAGTTCTTCCTTTCAGAAGCTCTTCAATAGCTTTTTGAATCAGGATTTCAGATTCAGTATCGACAGATGCGGTAGCTTCATCAAGAATCAGAATTTGCGGATCATAAACCAGAGCACGCGCAAATGATAGTAGCTGCTTTTGTCCCACAGATAAAGTTGCTCCTCTCTCCTTCACTTCCTCATCATATTTGTTTGGAAGCTGCTCGATGAATTTACTTGCACCAATTATCTCTGCTGCTTTTACAATTTGCCTTTGAGAAATTTCATTATTCCATAAACTTATATTCGATTTTATATCTCCTGAAAAAAGAAAAACATCCTGAAGCACTAATCCAATATGCTGTCGTAACTCACGTTTGTCTAGTTGATTAATATCAATATCATCAACAAGAATTTTACCTTTATTGATATCATAAAAACGAGAGAGCAAATTTATAATACTCGTTTTGCCTGAACCCGTAGCACCCACGAGAGCAACAGTTTCTCCAGCATTTATCTTGAAGGAAATATCCTTTAAAACATAATCATCGCTGTTGTAAGCGAACCAGACATTTTGAAACTCAACATTCCCCATAATTTTCGGAATTTTAATCGGATTAGATGGATTTTTTACGAATGTTTCATCATCCAATAATTTAAAAACCCTTTCGGAGGAAGCCATCGCTGTTTGCAAAATATTATACTTTTCTGATAGATCGCGGATAGGCCTGAAAAACATCTCCGTGTATTGAATGAAAGCAATTAAGACTCCAATCGTTAAGGCATTCTGAATCACTTCTCCCCCGCCGTACCAAATAATTAGCGCGACAGCAACCGAGCTTATAAATTCAACGCCGGGATAAAAAATTGCATAATAGAAAATGGATTCTATGTTTGCTTTTTTATACCCTTCATTTATCGATTTGAATTTTTCAAATTCAGGTTTTTGACGATTAAATATTTGTACTATGCTCATTCCGCCAATGTGCTCCTGCATATAAGAATTTAACCGGGCAAGATGCAAACGGACATCACGGTAATTTTGCCGGACTTTTCTCCGGAAGAGAAATGTTCCATATATCAAAACTGGTAAAACACTCAAGGTAACTAATGATAAATCCCAGCTCATCAAAAACATGAAAATAAATATCCACACGATTATAAAAATATCGCTGAATATCATCACGATGCCGGAAGAAAAAAGTTCATTAAGTGATTCAACATCATTCGTCACACGTGTAACTAATCTTCCGATCGGCGTACGATCGAAAAATCTCAATGCTAATTTTTGAAGATGCTCAAAAATCTGCATTCGAAGATCGAGTAGAGTTTTCTGCCCGATATACTGCATCGCATACGTCATTCCGTATTGAATTACAGATTGAGCGATCAATGAAACGGTCAACAAAATGATAATTATCAACAAACCATGATAATCTTTTGCGACAAGGTAATCATCGACTGCTATTTTAGTTAGATACGGTCTAACAGGACCTAATGCAGCAACGATGACATTCAACCCGATTGCGAGCAGAACATAATACTTGTACGGTTTGATGTACTGAAGCAGACGCTTCATTAACTTCGCATCGTACGCTTTACCTAATATTTCGTCTTCTTGAAAGTGGTCAGACATTATAAATAATGGAAAATGTAAAATGGATAATGCATGTCCCGATTAACAAGCTATTAAATGTCGAATCGGGGGAAAATGTAGAATGTGGAGATATTGCATTTAAATTGATTTCCTTTATTCATTATCAATTTTACATTATACATTGTACATTAATCCTATATTTCTTCTAATTCTTTTTCTAATAATTGTTTTGTATAAAGTTCTGCATAAATTCCACCCTGTGCGATAAGCTCATCATGTGTGCCTTCTTCTGCTATCTTCTTATTGTTCAGAAC
>JAHJVF010000450.1 GCA_018828505.1 Bacteroidota bacterium
CTCTGCGGATTCGTTCTTTCGCAATATCCGCAATGGTTTTGTAGCCCGCTTTGAATGCTTCGCTGTTTTCATCAGTTAATTCGGGCAATTGCACCAAAATAAATTTTCTGTGGCCACCATCTTCATTGTTTAATTCTAAAACGGCTTGGGCGGTGGTGCCGGAACCTGCGAAGAAGTCCAAAACATAATTGCCATTTGATAATCCAGCTTTTAGAAATAATTTAATTAGGTTTACGGACTTAGGAAAACTAAATATTTTATTTCCTAATATTTCTTCTGCTTCGGCTGTTCCTCGTCTGGTTGTAAATTCCTTTTCTGATAATAAAGAACGAATTAATTTTTCTGAGGTTCTCATTTTCTGAACAATTCTATATTCGCCATCTCCAGTTTCATATCCGATAATATTTTTATTCAGTTCTGATGAAGATTTTTCTTTCCCCCAACGCCAAACAAATTGCACATTGTCTTTCACAGATTTTGGCGGAAATATTTCAACCGAATTTTTAAACGGCTTTAAACCTATTTCAAAAAAATAATTTTCAATTTTATTATCAAGGTTTAGGTAAAATGGATAGTAAAGATTTGGTCGGTTTAAATTTGTAAATGCAACATTGCTGTTATACAAAGGATGAATATTGAATTCGCCTGTCTCATCCTTATACTTAAATGATTTTTCTTTATCTTCAATTAGATTCGTTTCTGCAAGAATATCATTCTTTGCATAAAACATACAGTATTCGTGCATTTTTCCGATATGACCATAGTCCCTTGCATTTGGTGTAGAATTAATTACGAATTGACCTAAAAAATTCTCTTCTCCAAATATTTCATTCATTACCAACCGAAGGTTGTGAACTTCATTATCGTCAATGTGAACAAAAATAACTCCATCATCACGCAATAAATTTTTTGCAAGAAATAAACGGGGGTACATCATGCTTAACCAGTTGCTGTGAAAGTGTCCGCTGTCCTTACTGTTCTTGCGGAAGAATCCTTCTTTCAGCAAATATCCTTCTTCGTCTTTTTCGCCAATTCTTTTTTGGTAATCCTCTTTGCTTTCCTTAAAACTGTCGGGATAAATAAAACTGTCGTTGCCTGTGTTGTATGGCGGGTCAATGACGATGCACTTTATTTTTCCGTAGTATGCTTTCTGCAAAACTTTGAGGACTTCTAAATTCTCGCCTTCAATAAATACATTGTCTGAACCATGATTTATTTGATTTTCGTGATTGCCATGATTATTAAAAATTGGGAAATCATTAATACCTTCACCGGGACAGGGTTTCAGCGTTGCGGTTGTGGATTGCTGCAAAACTTTAAAAGCGTCTGTCTTGCCAGCCCAGTTTAAAACATAGCGTTCATTTCTGAATTCTAAATTTTCTTTTCCGAGCGTTGCCTGTAATTTTTCCCAGTCAATTTTTCCTTCTGTAATGGCTTCGGGAAAAAGTTGTTTCAGTTTTTCCAACTGGTCTTGCAGTATCCCGAAGGATCGGGACAAGTTGTCTAAAGATTCGCCTGTCATTATTTTAGTTCACAAATTTTTGTTGTAAATATAAAAATAATATCCGACATGTTTTTTTTTGTGTCTGGAAAATTTGGTTTTTCCCGATTTTTCATTGGGATGTGCCAAATGTGTGTTAGCAGTCCCGAAAGCTTTCGGGATTAAAAATGCCCCGATATTCATCGGAATAAACTCCGCGAGGGAATTTTTTATTTTCTTTCCTGCCTGCCGGCAGGCAGGTTTGTCTGTCGGTGTCCAGTTATCGTGTCCGCAAACTGTCCCCGTGCTGTTTGTTTGTCCGCAAGTAATTATCAAAGTAGTTGTCCTTTCATTTTGCAGTAAATTGTCCACCGTGTTACTGTCGTTTTTAGCATTACTGCTATCTTGCTGAACATGTCTCACTCATGATCAAGATAATTCAATCGGAATCTCCCAACATTAGTCTCAATAATAATAAACTTTTCTTTCGTCATAGTCGATTTTCTTGACTCATCTATTTGCTCTTGGGTGGAATAATCCACAGAAACATTTCCCTCGGTTGAAATCATGGCTGTCATTCCTCCTTCCACAGTACCAGTCTGCTGAGCACCGGTAGTTGCACGGACGTCAACTTTGCCGGAATCAAGTGTTATTATCGTTGCACCGTTATCAAGAACATGGACTAAACCTTTTGTCCCTCGAATTGAAGCAACTGCAGTCGGAGTTGTGATCAAAAACTCATCATCTCCTTTTTGCTTAACTGTTTCGAATCTCATCTTACCGACATCGATCCGTGTATTTTTAGAGAGTCCATTGGGTTTCTTGTCAGCATAGATAGTGATGATTGTTTTTTCTCTAACCCGTAAATTGCTGCCATCTAAAAATCTTACAATTGCGAGTGATCTCTCACCTGTTCTAAGAACATCGCTCGTTTCAAGCATTGTAAGATGTTTGGTTGAAGTCCAATCAGAATCAGCACTCTTGTGCTCAACGCTTTGAATTACTTTGGTTACAATGGCGGCGGCGGATTTTTCAAACTCTCCTGAGATTCCTTCGGTTAAGAAAATATTCAGTAATGAAAAAACCACTACGGTAAGTAGTAAAATTTTATTTGTTTTCATATTAAATCCTATCATTTTTTATTGACGGATTAGACTTATAAAGGCTTCCGGATTTGCCTCAAAAAAAGCTATAAGCTCTTCCAAAGACATAACAGAACCATCTTCTTTTAGAATGACAATTTTTGTTAAATCGATTCGACCATCAAGCAAGAGTTGAAGCAGCTCATTTTCACCCGCATTTCTTAGAACTTCTACCAATCTATTTGTCAAAAGCTGCAAACGCGGCGATTCAGGATTGAATATTCTAAAATTTACTATCCGCTGTATAATCTTTGACCACCTCCAGGTCCGCTAATATTTGCACCAACCTGAATAACTATTTCGTCCCCCAAGCTCCATTCGCGTTCAAGATAATCTCTGAGATTGACGTTTGTAAGGGCGCCAACACTTCGATTATTCACTAAGGGTGTTCCAAAACTCAACGCTTCTTCGAGTGATTGTGTCGGTGAGGTTCGTACATTTGCTTTAACAAAATAATTTCCAATTCCTTGTAATGCATCCCATTCGACATTTACGTTGCCCGCATCAACCTCACTCCCCGCACGTGGTGCCCGAATGCTTAAAGTTTGAGCTGGATTTAAAAAGAAGAGTTCTTTCTGATCTTGGTTGAAAACAGTTGTTGCAGTAGGATCCATCAGGATAGCAGTTATTCTATAACTCCCCGTAGGTTTACCACGTGCAATGTTTTCATTGATCAATGTGCTATTTGATCGATATTCATTGATTTTAATTTCGGTAGTTCCGATATCATTATTACACAACGTACGGGATGCAAAAGGATAAGTTTGAAAGAAGCCTATTTCCTGATATACACCCCCTTCA
>JAHJVF010000451.1 GCA_018828505.1 Bacteroidota bacterium
AATTATATTCAATTGAATATAATTAATCCGATAATGGAACTGGTTTAATAATTGGTTATTTTAAAGTGAAAATTCACGGGAGTTAAGTATGTTAAAAAAATTTGTTGTCCTAATTTTTTCTTGCACAATAATAGTATTTCTTTCGAGTTGTCGTGATAATCCATCAGATAGTGAACTTCCTGAAATTCCGCCCGATCCATACGGAAGTGTCCCTGCGTTGGTTAAGAATAATCTCATCCCGTCTGGAAGTTTTTCTACCGTAAGCGGTGAAAGACGAAAATTAAATTTGAGCGGTGTTGTCATCAATAATTATCCGGTCGATCTGAAAGGAACAAACGATGCTGGGCAAAATATCTGGATAGAAATCGATAGTGTGAACAAAGGTGCGCTTGTAAAAAAAGTTAGTCGGGGTAATCCATTGCCAGCAGATGTTGTTTTTTGTTTGGATGTATCCGGAAGTATGCCATCAGCTGTTGTTGATTCGCTCGTGAATACTATTAGCAGCTTTGCAGATATTTTATATAACTATGGCTTGGATTTACAATTTGGAGGAATTGGATACGTTGGAGATATTCGCGGCACTAAGAATCTAACAGGCGATGTTGCTAATTTTAAGAATTGGGTTCGATCAACAAAGTTCGAAGATCCGGTAACTGAGGTTCGATTTCCAAGGTATGGTTCAAGTATTCTTTCTCAAAACGCTGTAACAGCAATTAAATACGCAGATTCCGCTTTCAGTTGGCGTAATGGAGCACAAAGACTTTATATTGTAATGACCGATGCACCTGTCAGTCCTAGCTCTCAAATCAATTGGGCTAATGAATGGGTCGTTGCAAATCAAAAAGGAAAATCTTCAGTTCATGTTGTGTTTATCGGAGATACTTTAAAATATACAAATCTCTGGTACCCGTTAAATCTTTCGAATCAAAATCCAAAAGATATTGCTTCGGCAACAGGTGGCAGCTTCACACTCTTTCCCGAAACAGCGAGCGGGTTGGAAATTTCAAAGCTTCCAGTTAAAAATATTTTGGCTGCAAGTCACTCCATCGAGTTTTTATCAAAATCCGGGAATAAGAACGTTAGAGTTCTTCTTTCTGTAAGTCCAAATTATGACGGTCAGTCTAAGTATGTAATAAATTTCCCCTAACTGTTTTTAATCTCTTTACAGAGGAGAGTGTGACCAAAAAGTTCTCTCGATACGTGCCGAATTTGTGGTTACTACTCCTGCCCGCCGAACTTAGCCTGCCCGCCTAACTAAGACCAACCCGCCTGCCTCACGTGAAACAATTAGGCGGGCAGGCGAGGCAGGCGGGCGAGAAACCGACATATTAGTCAGCCAACTCTACTATTCTTTCCTAAAATTCTTCACAAGCACAATAAGACTGGTTCTATACCGTTTCGTATTGAAGAACCTTCAGTTGTTCAGGATTTACTCTAACACTTAAATTAAGTATTTCCATTCCGACGACTTTTCCTTCAGCATTAAAGTCTAAGATAACTCCTGGTTGGACTTCTTCAGACTCGACGATAGAAGATTCATCCAATCGGAAATAAAGAGCATCGTTTTCTTTGTCAACTTTTAATCTCATATTTTCTTCCTTTCTCTACGGTCAAAGAACGCAGTGACTACTGTAATGCACTCCTCTTTCGTTGTGGCTCGTCCACGTTAGGGTTAGATTTTTTTCACTTCTTCCCACTCAGAAACCTCTCTCTGGTAAAAAGAAGAGAATTTGTTTTTTTGCGAATTCTATTGCAAAATTGCAAAAAGATTGTTACAATGTATTATGAATGTTTTTCATTTATCTGGGTTTTTAATTAAATTAATTATTCATCAATATTTGGAGGTATTTATGCAAACGTACTTTTCAAAACCACAGTTGCAGTTTTTTCTACTAACCTTTCTCTTATGTTCATCATTAACATTTGCCCAGGGAACATTATCGGGAAAGGTGACCGATACAAAAGGCACTCCGATTGTCGGCGCCAATGTATTTATTAAAGGAACAACTTTGGGTTCTGCGACGGATATTAACGGTAACTATACTGTAGAAAAGGTTCCCGAGGGGAATTATACACTTCGTGTTACGGTAATAGGTTATCGCGAAAGTAAAGCAGAGCTAAGTGTAACAGCCGGTAAAACGACAACTCAAAACTTTACACTAGCAGAAGATGTTTTACAAATGGAGGGTGTGGTAATTACTGGTACAGCAGGCGGTTCAGGAATAAGGAAGAAAGATGCAAGTTTTGCAATTACTACAATTTCTGCGGCGGAGCTTGAACAATTATCACCTCCAAGCACGGCTGCGGCATTAGATTTAGTTCCCGGTGTTTGGTCAGAAAGTTCCGGCGGAGTAGCAGGTGCAAATATTTTCGTAAGAGGTTTGCCGTCTTCTGGAGATGCGCCATTTGTTACTATGTCTATCAACGGGGCTCCTATTTACGGCACTCAAACGCTTTCATTCTTTGAGCAAAGCACTATATTTCGCATTGACGAAACGGTTGGGTTAACAGAAGCGTTGAGAGGTGGACCAAGCTCGGTATTTTCTAACGGTGAGTCGGGCTTAACTACAAACTTTAATCTAAAAAAGGGAACTGATCAAACCCTGGGAAGAATTAAGTACACCACCTCAGATTATAGCGAACAAAGAGTGGATGCTCTTCTAAGCGGTCCCATTTCAGAAAAGTTTTATTATATGGTAGGGGGTTATGTCAGAACTTCACCCGGTATAAGAAATACAGAATTTAATGCTGAAAAAGGAGGACAATTCACAGTACAGCTTACTAAAGTTTTTGACAAAGGAGTTGTAAATGGATTTGTAAGGCATACTAATGACCATGGTCAATGGATTTTGCCTATGGCTTTAGGTACAGATAACGATCTTGGTACATTTTCACCGCTTGGAAATGCTACACGCTTTCGAACTTTGAGAATAAATGCTCAAGGGGATAGTGCCCAATTTGATTTTTCAAACGGACGAGGATGGAAAGGAATTATAAGCGGATTGAATTTTGACTATGGTTTGGGCGGAGGCTGGACAGTCCGCGATAATCTCTCCTACACTTCAGGAGATGCTAATACTTTGGGATTTGTACCGAATGGAAGTCCCATGAAGGTATCGGATTTAGTAGCAAAACTTGGAACCGGCTCTATAAAAACAGTCGGCGGCAAAACTCTCACATTAGGTTCTGTTCAAAGCTACGGACACTGGGTAGTGGAAAAGCAGCTTGAATCTATTACGAACGATATAAGCTTAACAAATGAAGTTGCTGATCATAAAATCACCCTCGGTGCATATCAATCGTTCTGGTCTTCACAGGATTTCTGGACGCTTGGGAATCATATAGTTGTTCAAAATGTTACAAATGGTGATGTTATTAAAGATGTTTCATCTGATAGTGTTGGCGGAAGTTGGAACTATGGTCTTAATGAGGCGGGAGATGCAAGAATGTTTGCTATTTATGCCGGCGATTCATGGCAGGTAACAGACCAAATAAGATTAGATTTAGGTGCCCGTTATAATTTCTTTAACCTTAACTTCACATTAGATCACGGCGCTTGGCCCGATGGTATAATAGATAGAATAGCTAATCTGGATGGAACAGATTGGGCAGGAACAGGTGCTATCAACTATGCTGTGACTAATAATTTCGGAATCTTTGTTCGTGGGTCAAAAGGTTCTTTATTCCCGAACTTCGATCAAATAAGAGAAAATGTTGGTTACAAACTGAAAGAAGAAGAGGCAGGAAGTAATCCACAATCCATAAAAGGCACATTGGATCCAAATCTTTTCAATCAATATGAACTGGGAATTAAAATTGATCAGGAACTCTATAGTTTATTTATCACGGGTTTCTTAAACTCAGTTGAAGTTTTTGATGGAGATGTGGGTGCTGCAAGAGCAGCGGCACTTTTAAAAACACGAACATTTGGTGCCGAAATAGATGCAGGGTTAAGCGTAGATGCATTCAGAGTAAATCTTATAGGAACTTTTCAGAATGGAGAAATAACAGAATCTGCTAAAGCTCCAGAAACAGTAGGAAAGAAAATCTGGCGTCAGCCTGACCTGCAATTGCGTATTGCACCAAGTTATAATTTTCAACTAAGTAAAGACATTACTGCGTCAATATATGGAGCAATTAGATATGTGGGGGCACGTTGGAATGACAGAGATAATTCATATCAATTGGATGCATATTCAAAACTAGATCTTGGGCTTGATGTATCTACATCAAGTGGTCTAACATTTAATCTTAACGGTGATAACCTAACCAACTCCGATGGCTTAACAGAAGGTGATCCTCGTGATCCTACTACTAAAAACGGTCGTCCTATTTTAGGTCGTTCCGTAAGATTTTCAGTTGGTGTTAACTTCTGATTTGTTGACTTTAGAACCCGGTATAAATATACCGGGTTTTTTATTAATCGGTTCAACAAATAATGAGTTATTTTAAAAGTAATCTCTTCTTCCTATTAATCCGAAGAACCGTATAAAGAGAAATCTATGAAAAATCTCGGTATAAAGGTTTCCCTGTACCTCAATTACTTTGTATTCGCAATCCTAATGAATACTGTTGGTATTGTGATTTTACAGGTTATTTCGAATTATGATGTCAGCAGGGTAACTGCAGGAAGTTTAGAAGCGTATAAAGATCTATCAGTCATGTTTCTTTCATTTGCTGTTGCGTCTTATATTCCAAAATTCGGTTATAAAAAAACAATGATAATCGGACTGCTGGCAATAGATGCAGTGTGCATTTTAGTTGCATTGGTGCATCAATATTGGGTAACACCGGTGCTTTATATGGTTACGGGTGCAAGCTTCGGGCTGATGAAGGTATCCGTTTATTCAACTATCGGGCTGCTGTCCGAAGGTCAAAAAGAGCATACTGCTCAGATGAACACGCTTGAAGGATTTTTTCAGGTAGGTTCATTGGTAGGCCCCTTATTCTTTGGTTTGATGATTAGCATTTCAACATGGACTGATACATATTATTTGATAGCGCTAATGACTTCATTAGCTCTTATTATTATGTTTTTCACAAAATTGGATGAAAGTGACGTTAAAAGCAGAGCGGAAAAAACAAATATTTTCAGTATGCTGAAACTGCTGAAAGCGCCCGCGGTTTGGATTTTTGTTGTGTGCGCATTTCTTTATGTTATGGTAGAACAAAGCTTAAATACCTGGCTGCCTACGTTTAATAGAGAAGTTTTTAAACTAAGCGAAGCACATGCATCGGCTCTGTTAGCAATTTATCCGGCATCGATTGCCGCTAGTAGATTCCTGGCTGGATATTATTCTAAAAAAATATTCTGGTTGAAAAGTCAACTTATTCTTCTTATCGGTGCGTTATTAGTAATTTTAACTGTCTTAATCAGTACCACAAACTATGAACTATTACCCAATGAAGTACCCGAAAACTTTCCTATCTTCTCAATAATCCTTCTTTCGACAGGATTTTTTATCGGACCGGTTTATCCAACAATTATTTCCATCATTTTGAGTAAGACCGAAAAGGTTAAACAAAGCGCGATGACCGGGTTGATTGTCATTTTTTCAGCTCTCGGGGGAACATCCGGTTCGATGATTATCGGCTTGCTGTCTCAACATTATGATGTGCATTCTGCATTTTATTTCCCACTTATTCCCATCACTATTTTAGGCCTTCTTCTATTTCCCTATAAAAAATTTACCGATAAGTTTGGTGCCGAATCACAATCATGATATAGGTGGATTTCATGCAAGTTATTGTTGATGTTGATAAAAATATAAAGAGACTTCTCCAAGCCGAAGACACAGATAATGATAGAAAGATAACTATAGAAGATAAAGGGTCAAGAAGATTCTTGCTTGAAGATAGCGAGGGAAAAACTTTTGAGGTGTGTGGAACTTTTCAGCTCTCAGTATTGCTTCAAGATCTCTATCTTGCTAAAGAAGCTGGCAAAAAGGAAGTTGAATTAACCGGCAAACAAATATTTTTACTTCCCGTTGAACGTGTATCGGGAGTAATAAAAAAATATTTTTGGGATGGTTTGACCCGCAGTATCGATGAAACTAATCTTGAGAATGCTCTGAAAGATTCTAAAACGTCGTCAGATAAAAACTATGTTTATATTCCTTTCAAAGACCGGATAGCTTTTAATTACTTCAAGAGTATTGAAAAAAGACGAAAAGATTTAAACATTTTAGTTATTCGATTGCCGGAGAAACTTTCCGATGAATACTTGAATTCATTAAATAAAAAACCCGGGCTGCTGGTTTTAGCTTTAATAAAAAGTAAAAAAGGAATAATCAAAGGTCGTCCGTTCGTTGTTCCAGGTGGTAGATTTAATGAGATGTATGGCTGGGATAGTTATTTTGAATCTCTCGGCTTGATTGAAGACGGCAGAATTGAGCTTGCTCTTTCAATGGCAGAAAATTTTTTCTATGAAATTGAACATTATGGTAAAATTCTGAACGCCAATAGAACATATTACCTGAACCGTTCGCAACCTCCTTTTCTTACTTCAATGTTAATTGAGTTATGGAAGAATTCGGAAAGAAAAAATTTAAATTGGCTAAAAAAAGCTCTTAATAGTGCAATTAAGGAATACGAGACAATTTGGGTTCAATCAGATAGACTAACAAATACAGGATTAAGCAGATATTATGGTGCTAGCTCAGGTATACCTCAGGAGACAGAACCGGCACACTTCAATCAAGTTCTCAAACCGTTTGCAGAAAAAAATGGGTTATCCATCGAAGTCTTCCGAAACAAATATCTGAATAATGAAATTTACGAGCCGGAACTTGAAGAATATTTTCTGCATGATAGAAGTGTGAGGGAGTCAGGGCATGATACAAGCTACAGACTTGAAGGTATTTGCGCTCATTTAAATACAGTCGATCTTAATTCGTTGTTATATAAATATGAAACCGACATTGCCTGTTTCATTAAAAATGAATTCAAGGACAGGTTTTATTTTAACGGAAAGACATACTCTTCAGAATTCTGGTTTAAACTTGCAGCCAAAAGAAGAAAAACAATGGTTGATTTAATGTGGGACAAACAAAGTGGATTTTTTTTCGACTATAATTTTGTAACCAAGAAGAGAACCGGATATGAAAGTGCAACAACGTTTTATCCGTTATGGGCTAATCTATCCTCAAAAAAACAAGCTGAGATATTAGTTGAAAAAGCTTTGCCTTTACTCGAAGAAGCTGGCGGGGTTGCTGCTTCAACTGAACGTTCAAGAGGTCCGATTAATGAACAAAGACCGGCAAGACAATGGGATTATCCTTATGGCTGGGCACCTCACCAGATGTTGATATGGAAAGGGCTTAGTGATTACGGATATAAAAAACATGCTGAAAGATTAGCATATAAATGGCTTTACACTATTCTCAGAAATTTTGTTGACTATAACGGCACTATTCCCGAAAAATACGATGTTGTTAATCGCACGCACAAAGTATTTGCAGAATACGGAAATGTTGGAACTGACTTTCAGTACATAACTAAAGAAGGTTTTGGCTGGATGAATGCCTCATTCCAGATCGGATTAAAATACTTAAGTAAAAAACTGATAGTCAAATTAAATGAATTGATCCCGCCAGAGTGGATATTCAAAAATAATTTTAGAGGCAAAAGGTAAATATCTTCAAACTCCACACTGAAAGAATAGATGTTTTGGAGTTTATTAAATTTCATCTTTACAATGAAGAGATTTATTTCAGCAAAGAATATTTTGAATCGCTCCTTAAATGGAACTTTACTCTTGAGTATTTAAGAAGATGCGATTTTGCGATTCGCAGCACTGAAATAACAAATAAAGAAATTGGGGTATAAAAACGAGTCATGTAAAATCCTAAACTTGCCGACGAACTTATCACCCTCTTTGAAAACAATTGTCCTCATTCAGGAAGACTTAAGCCAGGACATGTAATAACTCTTTAAAAATGTCAGTATTTAAAACACAATAGAAATGTCAGGGTATAAGTTAATAAATTAATTGAGGTAACGGAAGGAGGGCGTAGCCCGACCTGCCTGCATACCTTTCGGTATGTAAACTGGCAGGCAGGCTGGGAGTTACCTCAAACTGACTAAAATCCACCAGACGTTCACCTGCTCGCATATTTAGCTTTACCAAATTGATACCTCTTCCAAGGATGATTCTCTTTTGGTGTGTAATATATTTCCTTTCTTTTTTCAGGCTTATTTTCCAGTTCTGTAAATTTCAATTCTTCTTCTCTATTGAAAATATGTAAGCTGCCATCTAAATATTTTCTTACGATTACATACTGACCAGGTATTGGTAATAATGCCTCTGATCGTTCCAACTGAATGTAATTAGCTTTAAGTGTAATTGTATAATCGTTCCTTACCTGTCTTCGAGTTTCATAACAGAATACAGCATCTAAGTTTATTCCTTCGGTTTGTCTATGAATGTCAGCAAGTCCATCCGTATTAGCAAATCTTTTGTTGTAATCACCTATGAAGTACTCCTTTAAGAAATTATTCGCTTCCTCGATTGTTGATATACCTCTGAGTCTCATCTCTTTTACCAGTCGATCCTGAAGCGTTCTGTTGCCTCTTCCTACTCTACCCTTTGCTTCTGCTGAGTTGGCATAAATAGTTTCTACCGATAGCTTCTCCATAGCCAGCTGGAAATCTGTTTTTTGCTTCTCTGCATAATACACTGCATATTTATCTGTGTAAATTGAATTGGGAACTCCGTTTTGCTGGCAGTATTCGTTTAGAACACTTAAGACTGATTCTGTGTCTTCTGTTTCTGAAAATCTTAGAAACACTTTACTGCTGGCGTCATCTATTCCGTGTAATAGACAACAAAAAGATCCTCTTCCTTCTCCAAAGGAGTCCTTCGGACAAACCAATCGTGGTGGCTTCCATCAAACTGTAGCATTTCTCCTATGGCTTTTCTTCTCTCCCTTTTTTTCCTATGTGGACGTTTTTTCCGCTCCGATGTTATTATCCCGCTTGATCGCATCCATCTGCGTATTGTCTCATGATTTATTTCTATCTTTTCGTACTCTTTCAACTTTTCTGAAAATATAGAATTCGAATTCAGGTCCCCACCAGGATTGATCAGCAATTTTATGCTTCATTAGAATGCTTTCGGCTTTAGTGGCTATGAATCTACCATCTTGCTCGAAGCGTGATCTTTTCGTATCTGTCAAATGAATATTTGTGAAGAAACTTAAAGTCGGCATCTCTCTGAATGGGTCGATTACTGCGGTATCGAGATCGGGGACCAAAATCATGTCGCTGTTCTCAACTTTCGAGAACTTGTAACTTGATCCATCAAACCCGACACCATTTTTAACGATATCCTCAATGGTGATGTCCGAAATCGGGAGAGATATATGATGAAGCTTGCCGATGAGGTCAGTGCATTTTAAGTCGATTATCTCGACGTGATGTTTTTTGATGATTGAATTTAACTGGGAGATTTTTTTTGATGTCATGTCTATATTAAATTTTTGTTAAAAGGAGAAACTGTCCAACTTGGTTCTCTCGATACGTTTCGATTTCAACCTGCCGAAGGCAGGCGGAATCGTTCAATGCTTTTTAATCGGGACTACTCGAGAACCAAAGATAAGTGGTGTTCGAGTAATCGAGCGAAGCGAGATGTATCGAGAACACAAGTACGAGCCTTCTCTCGATACGTTTCGATTTCAACCTGCCGAAGGCAGGCGGGAATTATTCTAATTTTAGTAAAGAGAGTCGAAGCTTTCCGTTAGTTGACGGACAAACTGAATGCTACGCTTCGACCTACAAAATAAATTACTCAAATACGTTTTCTACGTTTATAATTTTAATTTTATTTGGATTTATTTTTAACGAATATTTTTGAATGTCTCGATCTTCATCCAGTATATGCTGTGAAATATTTGAGTGCTGATATGTAATCGGCGAAACATTATTCTCAAGCAGATCCTTCATAAACATTTGCGCATTTTCAGTTACAACCGCGACTTTAATATTTTTTGAATTCAAATATTTTTTAACTGCATCATCGACTTGCTTTTTGGTGATCTTCGGCATTTGCTTTGCGATTTCGTCAACCAAATATTTTGTTTCGTAGAAATCAGAATCTATCTGATAGCCGAGTCTTCTGGATTGTGTCTGCACCCAAAGCTTTGAATAGTTGATCAAGAATTTCTTTGTTTCTTCAAAATCCTTTTGTGGGATACCGTTTTTAATTAGCAGCTCGATTTCCCGGATTGCCATTCGTAATGAGAAGTGTCGGTTTGCATTACTAACCGGACGAATCCAAACGCTAAAAAATTGCTGGTGGCGTGGTGCATTTGGTATCGGAAACGTGCTTCCACCCTCTTGAATAAAATTCTCAATATAGGAATAATCACCATAGTTCAACCCGCGGTCGCCCCGCATTTTGTTCATGAGTACACCATTAAACGTTCGATGTTCGCCCAGATAAGAATTTGCTATCATCAAAGCGAGAAAATCTTTGCTTGAACGTGTAAGATTTATCGGAAATCCAAATGATATGGCGGTCGACATAGTCTTCTTTTCGATTAATGTAATTTCTCCGCCTTCGGCGGATTCAATTTTACTTGGTTGTGACAGCTTAACAGCATTTGATCTTCCCTTAGGTAACTTTGAAAGGTCGAGCTTAACTTTATTGATAAATTTCTTTTCAAAATTTCCAGCAATACCGACAGTTAAATTAGCTTGCGTGAAATATTTTTTGTAGAAGTTTTTCGCATCATCGAGTGTAATCAAGTTAAGACTTGAAATCTTTCCAGCTTCAATACTTCCATATGGATGATCTTCGTAAAGCATTTCTTCGAGAACGGCTTTGCCAAGATTTTCATCGTTTTCATTTCGCAAAGAGTTTTTTATGTAATTCATCTGTAAGTCTTTCAGCCGGATAAAATCATTTTCATCCATTCGTGGATTCGTTA
>JAHJVF010000452.1 GCA_018828505.1 Bacteroidota bacterium
AACCTGCAAATATAGGTTAGTTTTCGAGTATCCCGACCGAGACCAATTCGAGATGTGGGTCGGGATGTATCGAGAAAACCATGAAAAATTTTGTTGTTGTAGCATCATTCTTGTTATTTACTTGGTTTTGCGTAACTTCAGTAATGGATCTATTTCACCACTTTATAAATAAATTTCAACTTCCCTTGTTCGCCTAATTCGATTTTTACATTATCTCCATTTTGGATACTTCCGCGCAGAATTTCTTCTGAGAGAGGATTGATCAAGTACTTTTGAATTGCTCGTTTCAAAGGTCTTGCACCGTAAACAACGTCGTAACCAATTTTTGTGAGCCAGTCTTTTGCATCATCCGTTATTTCGATAGTAATATCTTTTTCTTCCAGCATTTTTGATACTTGTGAAATTTGAATTTCAACAATTTTATTTATCTCGGCTTGTGTAAGCGGCTTGAACAAGATAATCTCATCTATCCGATTTAAAAATTCCGGACGAATTGATTGCCGAAGCAAGTTTTGTAATTCAACTCTAAGATCTCCGATAAGATAATCACGATTCTCTTCGTTCAACTCGCTCAATCGTTCCTGGATCAAATGCGAACCGATGTTTGAGGTCATTATGATAATTGTATTTTTGAAATTGACTGTTCTCCCCTGGTTATCGGTTAATCTTCCCTCATCCAAAACTTGAAGCAGAATATTAAAAACTTCGGGATGTGCTTTCTCAATTTCGTCGAGGAGTACTACAGAATAAGGTTTCCTTCGAATTGCTTCGGTTAATTGTCCCCCTTCTTCAAATCCTACATAGCCGGGAGGTGCGCCAATCAAACGACTTACCGAAAATTTTTCCATATACTCAGACATATCAATACGAACCATTGCGTGATCATCGTTAAATAAAAACTCCGCCAATGCACGCGCGAGTTCGGTTTTGCCAACACCTGTTGTCCCAATAAAGATGAACGAACCGATCGGACGATTTTGATCCTGCAACCCGGCACGTGAGCGTCTGATTGCATTTGAAACAGCTATTACAGCATCATCCTGTCCGATAACTCTCTTATGAAGTCTCTCTTCAAGATTTAGCAATTTTGTTCTCTCACTTTCGAGCATTCGGCTAACAGGAATACCGGTCCATTTTGCAACAATTTCTGCTATGTCTTCTGCATCAACCTGTTCTTTAAGCATCTTCTTATCTTTTTGAAAAGATTCAAGTTCAGCAGTTTTTTTTGAGAGATCATTTTGCAGTGAATTCAATTTACCGTAACGTATCTCGGCAACTTTACCAAGGTCACCTTCACGTTCAAATCTTTCGGCATCATGTTTTAGATTCTCGATTTCTTCTTTCATCTGCCGGATAGACTTTATCAATTCTTTTTCCTTTAGCCAATGAGCGCGTAATGCAGTAAGTGTTTCCTTTTCATCTCCTAATTCTTTTTCCAGTTCGTTCAGACGAATTTCGGTGGGATTGTCGACGCTACCGGGAGCTTTCCCGAGTTCACGCCGTAATGCTTCACGTTCAATTTCTAATTGCTTTATCTTCCGCTCGATATCGTCAAGCTCTTCAGGCATCGAGTCGATTTCAATTCGCAGTTTAGAAGCGGCTTCATCGATTAAATCAATTGCTTTATCCGGTAAGAACCTGTCAGATATATACCGGTGAGAAAGTTGTGCCGCTGCGATAATTGCTGAATCGGTAATTTGCACGCCGTGGTGAACTTCATATCGTTCTTTCAATCCGCGGAGAATTGAAATTGTATCTTCAACATTTGGCTCATCAACCAATACAGGTTGAAATCTTCTTTCTAATGCAGCATCTTTTTCTATATGCTTTCGATATTCATCAATCGTTGTTGCGCCGATGCAATGCAATTCACCCCGTGCAAGTGCTGGCTTTAAAATGTTTGCAGCATCAACTGCACCTTGAGCAGCGCCAGCTCCAACCAGAGTATGAAGTTCATCAATAAATAAAATTACTTCACCATTTGATTCTTGAACTTCTTTCAAAACGGCTTTCATTCTATCTTCAAATTGTCCACGGAATTGTGTCCCTGCTACCAGTGAGCCCATATCGAGAGCAACGATTTGTTTTGTCTTTAGGTTCTCGGGAATATCTCCATGAATAATTCTATTTGCCAATCCTTCGGCGATTGCGGTTTTGCCAACGCCAGGTTCTCCGATCAAAACAGGATTGTTTTTTGTCCTCCGCGAAAGAACCTGCAAGACTCTTCGAATTTCATCTTCTCTTCCAATCACGGGATCGAGTTTGTTCTTTTTTGCAAGTTCGTTTAAATTTCGCCCATATTTTTGTAATGCCTGGTACGTGTCTTCAGGATTTTGTGAACGAACAGATTGAGTCCCGCGTAGATCCTTGAGTGCTTTTAAAATATTCTCCTTAGTAATTCCCTCTCCTTGCAAAAGTTTCCCCGTACTGCCTGAATCCAAAGATAGAGCAATAAGAACATGTTCGGTGCTGATGTATTCATCTTTCAAATTGTTTGCTTCTTTGAGAGCCATGTCGAATAATTTTGCTAAATTTTGTGAGATGAATTGATTTCCAACTCCCGACCCGGCAACTTTTGGAAGGCGTTCTATCTCTTCATTTATTTTTATTTTAAGATGATTAGCATTCGCTCCTAATTTTTGAATTAACGGCAGAACAATGCCATCGGAAGTTTGGATCAAGGCAGCAAGCAAATGTATCGGTTCAATTTGCTGATTAGTATAATTCTGAGCTATCTCTTGAGCAGTTGCGATTGCTTCTTGAGATTTAAGTGTTAGTTTGTTGAGATTAAAATTCATTTTCTAAATTAGAGTTAATTTTTCATATAGCTTTACTCAAAGTTAAAGAAATGTTTACAAATGATAAATGAGCCTGCTCAAAAAAGGTCATAAGTGATAAAAAATGCTTGGAAATTCGCTTATTTATACGTTTTATATTTTTTTAATTTACCTTTTTTGATTCGGCTCATAAATGGAAGGAATTCAGGAGTTTACCCATTTTTTTTGTGTTCTCTTCCGAAGGAATGACTTCGTCATCGATACGTCCCGATTAAAGTAAATCAATCACGCTTCGAAAATCGGGACTACTCCTGCCCGC
>JAHJVF010000453.1 GCA_018828505.1 Bacteroidota bacterium
AAGCTGTTTATGTTCATTGGTTGAAAATAGGTATTTCTCCTGAAGCTGATTGGGAAAAAGTTAAAGCAAAAATTGAATCCAGAAAACTTTGGATGAAAACCGATGGATGTTTTAAGTAGAGCAATATTAAAGATAGATTCTTTTTGTGAGGAGCATTCTCTCTCATATTCAATAATCGGAGGGATTGCCGCGATGGTGAATAAGTTAAATCGAACAACCGATGATATCTATGTAAATCTATTGATTGAACTTGAAGATTTATCAAGGATTTATGATGAAATTTCAAAAGAATTCTCTCCCAGATTTGAAAATGCGAAAGAGCTTTTTGAGAAAAGTTTTGTACTTCCGGTTTTGGATCCGGAAACAAAAATGAGAATCGATTTTATCGCAGGACTGTCACAATTCGATAAAGAGGTAATTAAAAGAAGTAAAAGAATTATGATTGGCGAAGCAGCGGCAAGTGTATGCACTGTTGAAGATCTAATCATTTATAAGCTATTTGCAGCCCGGCATCAGGATTTGTCAGATGTTGAAATGTTAATCCGTCTTAACGTAAAGGAACTTGATAAAAAATATTTATTTGACACTTCCGAAAAATTTTTGAAACTGGATAGAAAAGATTTACTTGAGAATTTAAAAAAGTATTTCTCTGAAAATTAATTTTCATTTAAGTTATTAATCCGAGTAAGGAAATTTACATGAAATACAAAATCTTTTATTTAGCACTTCTATTTTTATTTATTTCAAGTTTTCAATCTTATGCTCAGCTTGATTACCCGAAGGCAAAAAAAATCGATCAAAAGGACAACTACTTCGGAACAATTGTAGAAGACCCATACCGCTGGTTAGAAGATGATAAATCCGAGGAAGTAAAAGCCTGGGTTGAAGCACAGAACAATGTTACATTCGATTATCTCGGAAAAATTCCTTTCAGAGAAAAAATCAAAGAGAGATTAACTCAAATCTGGAACTATCCGAAATATTCAACTCCATTCAAAGAAGGGAATAAATACTATTTCTTTAAAAATGACGGACTCCAAAATCAAAGTGTTCTATACGTTCAAGATGATTTGAATTCTGAACCGAGCATATTTCTTGATCCAAATAAATTTTCGACCGATGGTACAATTGCATTATCTCAATTGAGTTTTTCTAATGATGCGAAATATGTTGTTTACGGAACGGCATCAGGCGGATCAGATTGGAGCGAACTGTTTGTGATGGAAACCGAAACTCAGAAAAAGTTATCCGATCATATCAAATGGGTTAAGTTCTCAGGTGCGTCATGGTATAAAGATGGTTTCTTTTATAGCCGTTATGATGAGCCGGCAAAGGGAGAAGAGCTTACAAAGAAGAATGAATATCATAAAGTCTATTATCACAAAGCCGGAACCGATCAGAGCAGCGATGTTCTTATCTATGAGGATAAAGGAAGACCCAAAAGAAATTTTTATGCTTCGGTAACCGAGGATGAACACTTTTTAGTTCTTTACATGTCCGAAGGTGCATCCGGCAATAATGCTTTTATGGTGAAAGACCTCTTCAAAGAGAAAAGTGATTTTATCCCGGTAGTTACTGATTTTGTGTATAGATACAGCATCATTGATAACGTCGGAGATAAGCTGCTTATCTTAACCAATCACAAAACTCCTCGAAAGAAAATCATTTTAGCCGATCCTCATAATTTTTCTGAAGAGAATTGGGTAGAGATCGTTCCGGAGCAAAATGAAGTTTTACAGTGGGGGACGATCATAGGAGGAAAATTAATCGTATCGTATTTGAAAGATGCGAACAGTCGTGCTTATGTTTATGATTTAGATGGTAAATTCGAGTATGAAATAAAACTGCCAACGCTAGGGACTCTCGGAGGAATCAGCGGAAAGAAGAAAGAGACAACCGCGTTCTATACTTTCACTTCTTTTACTTTTCCCACAGCGATCTATCATTTTGATGTGATTACACGTGAATCAAAATTGTTTCGAACTTCTGAGATCGAATTTAATTTTGATGATTACGAAACCAAACAGATTTTTTATGAAAGCAAAGATGGTACAAAAATCCCGATGTTCATTGTGCACAAAAAAGGTTTACGGCTCGATGGGAACAATCCGACTCTACTTTATGCCTATGGCGGCTTTAATGCAAGTATGCTGCCGTCATTCAGTATATCAAGATTAATTTTTCTGGAAAACGGTGGAGTCTATGCCATGGCAAACCTTCGCGGCGGAGGCGAATATGGCGAAGAATGGCATGAAGCCGGAATGCTTTTAAACAAACAAAATGTTTTCGACGATTTTATTGAGGCTGCCGAGTATCTCATAAAAGAAAAATATACTTCTGCGCAGAAGCTGGCAATCTCCGGAGCTTCGAACGGAGGATTGTTGATTGGCACGGTTATCAATCAAAGACCGGAATTATTCAAAATTGCTCTTCCCGCAGTTGGAGTGATGGATATGCTTCGCTATCATAAATTCACAATCGGTTGGGCATGGGCTGCAGAATATGGATCGAGTGATGATTCGGTTCATTTCAAAAATCTATTTTCTTATTCTCCACTCCATAACATTCGAGAGGACTTGAATTATCCAGCGACGCTTGTTACAACTGCCGATCATGACGATCGAGTTGTGCCTGCACATTCGTTCAAATATATTTCTGCACTTCAAGAAAAATATAAAGGACACAATCCGGTTTTAATAAGAATCGAAACACGTGCCGGGCATGGAGCTGGTAAACCAACTTCGAAACAAATTGAAGAACAGACCGACATTTGGTCGTTTGTGTTCTATAATTTGGGAATGAATCCAATTGTTAAATAAAACAAGTGGGTGATAATTTTAGACTGTTATATAGTATTGGCAGCTAACTTTTTGTTTTTTATGTCAAAATATTTTAGAAGGACTTTCCACATTTTCCATTAAACATCTTCCATTGCGGTTTACCGCGTTATGATATGTCATTAGATTCTACTCAACAGAGTATTATCAATTCGCTCGATGGGGAGGATGCCGAACTTTATCCTTTCCTTCCATATTTGCTTCAAGATTTTTGGGAGCTTGGAACACCTTCATCAGTTATTATTGAGTTGATTAGAAAAAATTCTGTTCAGACAAAGTTCTCTCCTTTGAAAGTTTTAGACTTAGGATGCGGTAAGGGGGCTGTTTCAATACCACTTGCTAGAAAGTTCAACGCCCAAGTGATTGGCATTGATGCTCTTCCCGAATTTATTGATGAAGCAAAAAGAAAAGCAAAAGAATTTCAAGTTGAAGAAATGGTTGAATTTCGAGTAGGTGATATTAGAGAACTAATTTCTTTTTATTCTGAATTTCATTTTGTGATACTTAATTCTATCGGACCGGTTCTTGGAGATGTTGGTGAAACACTTACAAAAGTTTCAAGATGTTTAATTTCGAGAGGATATGTTATAATTGATGACGGGTTTATTCCTGACGAAGTTGATTTTACCCATCCTGATTGTCTTAAAGAAAAAGAATATTACGAGAAAATTACTAAAAGCGGTTTCGTAATAATCGATTCAAAAGAATATCAAAGTGAAGAAATTAAAGTATCAAACGAATACATGTATTCACTAATAGTTGATCGTGCAGACGAGCTATCTCTCAAATTTCCGGATAAAAGAAATTTATTCGAAGGTTATCTTAAAAACCAGAGAGATGAAAACTATTACTTAGAGAATAAAATCAAGTGTATAACATTATTACTTCAAAAAAAGGATTAACATGAAAATACCAGTATATCAGGTGGATGCATTTACAAATAAAATTTTTGGAGGCAATCCTGCTGCAGTGTGCATTCTTGAAAAATGGATAGACGACACAATCTTGCAGGATATTGCCGCTGAAAATAATTTATCGG
>JAHJVF010000454.1 GCA_018828505.1 Bacteroidota bacterium
CATTATTATGAATTTACCGACCCTTCACAATTCTCTATGAAACGATTGGCAAAATTGACCTGCAGATGGGGACCTTACATCGGCGCTCTTGTTGTTTGTTCGACTTTAGGCCCATTTTTCTACTGGCCATGTGCTTATGTAGCCATGTGTTCATTTTGCTCCGGCGGAATAACAGAAGACATTTGTTATTTACTCATTAAAGAAGAATCAATTAACATATTGAATATTAGTACAGCATTCGATAAAAATAGCAAATCTAGTATAAAAAATAACATGAGGTGCTAATATGGAAACTGTATTGATGTTGAGTCTGATATTTATTTTTGGAATAATTAGTCTACTTTTGAAAAAGTATGATAATAGGAGCTTTAAAATAATATTTTTAATAGCCACAGCATTAGCAATAGCCGTTCTTATAAGCGAAGCTATTCTAAACAGCGAGAGTAGATACGTCTCTATTTTATTTATAATGATAGGGATTTCTTTCTTTGTAAAACAATTTAAGTCAATTGTTACCCCCCAAAAAAATCTCTAAGTAGTAATCTTAAAAGATGTCATCTTTCCAGAAAGATGACATCTTAATTTATTCCATCCCGCTTCAGCAGGGTTTGTTTGCTCAGCAGTTTACGACTGTGCTAAAAATAATCTACAAATCTACAACCATTTTACATCTTCCATTTTACATTGATTGTTTATGCTTTTCCATCTCGACCTTGACGCATTTTTTATTTCTGTTGAACGAATATTAGATCCTTCACTCGAAGGAAAGCCTGTAATCGTTGGTGCTGATCCGAGAGTTGATGCATACGGACAGCCGCACGGGCGCGGTGTTGTTGCCGCTTGCTCGTATGAAATGGACTTGCCCTAACTTACTTGAAAAGTTCTTGAGAAAAGTTTATTCTGGAATAGAAGCTATGGGAGTAATGTATGACAAAAAAGATTCACCCAATGAATCTATAAAACGAGATGTAGAGTTGTAACAATTGAATAAGTTAAAAGTACTTTTAAGAAATTAAAAATTAAAAAATGTCTAATTTTAATAACAACTGCCATTTGTTGTGGTTTGTTTAGCTTAAAATCAATAACTTTGTTCAAAATTTAATGATGAAGAGATGATCAGCAGCATAAAAAAGAGAACAATAGTTGGGCCAAACGGTAAAATTGAGATTCAATCATCCGAGTTTCCCCAAGGGGCTTCTGTAGAAGTGATTGTTTTACTTGAACCCGAAAAAGACGAGACTGAATATCTACTCTCATCCGAAGCAAATAAAAATCATCTAATAGAAGCTATTGAAAATATAGAAAAAAGAAAAAATCTTATCTCTTTTACACCGACCGAGTGGGATGAGAAATATAACGTTTGAAGCAAATGCTTTTGAACAATTCAATAGCTGGATAAATGACGATATAAAAATCTATAAGAAGATTATTGAATTAATAAATGATATTCAAAGAACTCCTTTCTCGGGAATTGGCAAACCAGAACCATTAAAGCATACACTAAAAGGATATTGGTCAAGACGTATCACTGATGAACATCGATTAGCTTACAAAGTCACTGATAGTGAAATAATAATTGCATCTTGCAAATTTCACTATTAGAGATTTTATTGTAATGTTATAAGCTCATAATTTTTTTCAGTGTAATCAAATAAACTTTATCAACTTACTTTTCAACGTTTCACATTTACGATCAATTTTTCACCTTTCACTTTTAATTTTTCATGATGTCTATAATCTTTCCTCCTGCTTGCAGCAGGCAAACTCGATCTTGTGGTCATTGAGTTTATCGAAATGACGCATTCTTTCCCTCGACAGTTCGACTATGCTCACTGCTCGGGACAGGTCCCTCGATGGTTCGATCCCTAAAGGGACAAGTTCTCTCACCACTCGGGACATGCATTTCAGTTGAGCGGATACTTGATCCTTCGCTATCGCTCAGGACAAGTCCTTCGCCTCAAGGTAAACTTGTCACACAGTGATTCCTTTTACGAAGTGACCACTTTGTGGCGGAAAAGGTAAACCGGTAATCGTTGGCGGAGATCCACAAGTTTCTGCAAGTGGAGAGCCGCAAGGGCGTGGAGTTGTTGCCGCTTGCTCTTACGAGGTATGTAAATATCGCGTTGTTTATATAAAATTAAATTTATAATTTTGATTAAGAAATCCCTTGTGTAAGTGTAAAAATGAAACTTTCAAAATCAGAAATAATTGATAAGCTCAAAGATGAAAAGGAATTTCTCGAAAAGGAATTTGGCGTTATTAGTATTGGGCTTTTTGGCTCATATGCAAGAGAAGAAAATCAAAACGATAGCGACATTGATTTATTTGTTGAGTTGAGAAGAGCGTGTTTTGATGATCTTGCAGGAATTCAACTTTACTTGGAATCAATGTTCAGTCAGAAGGTTGAAATCATACTAAAAAACAATTATTTGAAACCAAACTTTGTAAATAGAATAAAAAAAGACCTCGTTTATGTCTGAGGATGTTTTACTTGACCAATTCAAAAGCATTTTAGAATCCACACAGATCATTCAAGAACGATTCAACACAATTCAAACCGCAGAAGATTTTGTAACTTCTCCAGGAGGAGTTACCATATTAGACTCAATTGCTATGAGACTTCAAATTATCGGCGAAATAATTAAAAGCATTGATACAAAACACAGCGGTTTTTTTCAAAATTACCCTCTCATCGAATGGAAAAAGATTATGAAACTCAGAGACCTCATATCGCATCACTATGACATAATCAACCACGAAATAACCTTCGATATCTGTAAAAATCACATACCAAAATTAGAAACCACTATTAGTCAAATCATTAACGACCTAAGTAAAAATCTTTAGCAATATAATCTTCAATTCTTTATTGTATGCAATCATTCTAACAAACCACCAATTATTCATTCTACACTCTTCATTATACATTCTCAATTATAAATTCTACATTATACATTGCTATGCTCTTCCATCTCGACCTTGACGCATTTTTTATTTCCGTTGAACGCATACTCGACCCTTCGCTTGAAGGAAAGCCTGTAATCGTTGGTGCGAATCCTCGTGTCGATGCACACGGGCAGCCGCACGGACGTGGCGTTGTTGCCGCTTGCTCTTACGAAGCACGCGAATACGGACTTCACTCCGCAATGCGACTATTGAAGTAAAAATAAAAGCACTCTTGCGTTTTGATTTTTATTTTTTGATATTTGCCGCAGAGTGCAAAAGGAATAATGAACCCAAAAAAAATAAATAACTATTCTACTATATCCTCCTTCTGTTCGAAAAATTTTTGTAGGGTTGAGCTCTACTTACTACTTACTACTTACTACTTACTACTTACTACTTACTACTTACTATTTATATATACGTTTAGCTTTTTCTTATGCTATTCTTACTCCAAAAACTCCAATAGTTTATCGTTCCACCACAAAAGCGGAGGTAGTTGCCTGTCGTGAGTTTACGACAGGGTTTACGTAGGTAAAAATATTATCAAAGAAGCTAATATACTTACGTAATTAACAACCAAAAATATTGGAGTATAAAATGAGAAGAAAAGTCTTATTCATCGCTTTAACATTAAGCCTAAATATTTTTGCATTCAACTTAGCCGAAGCAAAACCTACATATTGTTACGATGCTTTCTGGGATTGTATGGATAAATGTCATGATTATTTCGGGTGGTTCCCTATAGCAAATTTGGCTTGCGCATCTTTTGGGTGCGCGGCTGGCTTCAATAGGTGTGGAGGGAGCTAAGTAAAATTTGAGGTGACTGTCTAAATTTTTTTTGCTTTTAGACAGTTACCTCACTTAAAAAATCTTTAGCTACTCTTATGTTATACTATATTGTCTCTTTTTTATTAATTGTAAGTGTAAACGAGAGCATTGTCTTTGCTCAAAAATTGAGTAAGAGCGAAAATGATTTTTCTTTACAGGAAAAACTAGTAATAGGTAATAAAGAAAAAAATCTACTTTTAGAAGCTTCATCAGTTGTCCAAGCATCAAGCGGTGAAATACTCGTTTCCGATAAGTTAAACTATAGTATTAAAAAATTTGACAATCTTGGGAATAAAATAGTAGAGGTTGGAAAAAGAGGTCGAGCAAATTCTGAATTTAGAGGACCTAATGCTTTAGATGTATACAAAGACATTATAGCTGCAGCTGATTTTGCTTCATCACGCGTTCAAATTTTTACAATAGACTTTAAACACTTAAAAACATTCTACGCTCCAGGTCCAATTCATGACTTGGCATTTGACCCCAACGGGAAACTTTGGCTTGGAGTATTAACAGATACAAAAGGGAAAAATCTTTTTCAGTATGATATTGATGGAAAGCAACTAAAACATATTTCGCTTAAAAACTCGAAAGAAGACGTATTTGACAATATGTTTTCATTCGTCATAAGTAACTCAGGCAAAATAGCAATTGTATATAATTATTTTAATAAAATAGAAATTTGGGATATCCATAGTAACTTCATAACTGAATATGTAGTGGAAGGCGTAATCGCTAGTGCAAAAAAGAAAACTATTTCAACAGGACTTTTTTCTAAGATAGACTTACCCCTAGGAATTGTCTTTCAAGATGTTGCTGTTGATAATAAAGAAAATATATTTATTCTCAGTAGCGACTACTCAACTAATCAATATAGAGATGTCTATGTTTATAATACAAACGGGAAATATGTTTATAGATTTACTCTACTCGCTAAAGCATCACAAGTTTGGATTAATCAACAAGGAGAGCTTTTTACGATTGAAAATAAGCGAACCATTGTTAAAAAATATCGTTTGAATAATTTTTCAAAAAAATAAAAAAGTATTTGACTTAAACTTAGGATTACTCATTGTTTAATAAATCAATTATTATCATTACTTTAGGTATACTAAAAATCGCTATAGTAGTTTTTTCGCTGAATTGTAATAAAAGTGAAAATTCTACTAACCTGAACCAGGTTATTAAATATGTTGAACAACACAGTGTAACATTTGGAATGACAAAAGAAAAAAATCGGTTGTTGTTATTGTTAAATTTTTATGATTTTAATTGTCCACCGTGTTTTGATGACTTTATTACGCTGTGCGATTCACTGAATACATTTTTGGATTTTAATAAGAAGAAGCAACTCGCCATATTATTTCGTCTAGATAGTACGGCAACATCTTTGAATTCACAAAGGCTCCTTATTTGGGCAAAGGCAAACAATATAGATTTTCCTATCTTAACTGCAAATGATTCGATTTTCTCAAAAATTGATTTTGTTAAATCTATGGCTGTAGTTATAGATGCTGAAGAAAAAATTCTTTTTTCTGAGCATTTTCCAATGGGAATAAAAAAACATAATACAATTACTCAACTACTAACCCAAAATGAATAACTGGGGGTGAGCTTGGCATACGCAATTCAAACTAATCAATTATCGAAAACATATAAAATACGAAGGAATAAATACATTCATGCTCTCAATGAAGTTACGCTAGAGATTCAAGAAGGAAAAATCTTTGCATTACTTGGATTGAACGGAGCGGGTAAGACGACTTTTATAAAAACAGTTCTTGGTCTTGTTAAACCAACTTCTGGCTCGGCTTTTATATTTGGAGAATCAAGTAATGCTCATTCTTGGAAATTACAAGTTGGCTATTTACCAGAGCTTTTTCAAGGACCAAAATACTTCACTGCTTTTACTTTTCTCAAATATATGGGAGAGTTAAGCAGACTATCGCATAGAACACTCTATGATAGAATTAACGAAATATTAAGTTTGGTTGGGTTACAAGATGCAGATAGACAAAAAATACATACATTTTCGAAGGGTATGACTCAACGGCTAGGGATTGCTCAAGCTTTACTCCATAAGCCACGCCTTCTTATAATGGATGAGCCAAGCGAGGGACTTGACCCACTTGGAAGAAAGATCATCAGAAATCTTCTTAATGAGTTACGCAACGAGGGAACGTCTATTTTTCTTAACTCACATTTACTTTCAGAAGTTGAATTAATTGCAGATGAAATTGCTATTATGAACAAAGGAGAGATAGTTGCACAAGGTTCTTTAGCAAAAATGCTTCCGCAAAATCAACACTTTGAGGTTGAATTATTAACAAAACCTGAATTCGATATAACTTATGAAACTAAGCAAAGAGGTTCCGTATGGGTTATCGAAGTTCAAGGAACTGAACAACTCAAACAATTGCTTTCCTTTTTAGAATTGAAATCTTTTCCTGTAAATGCAGTAAGGATAAGTCGAACATCACTTGAAGATTTATTTTTCTCATATATACCTAAAGGTCAAAATGATTAATATTCCAATAATTAAAAGAACGATCTTTGAAATAGTATTGCAACCTACTTTTGTCTTTGCCTTAGTAATAAAAGTATTAGTTGTTTTTTTCTTGATTTATGGAGTAGCACTGGAATATGAGCAGGGCACACTAATTTCGATTAAAATTCTTGGTACAGACTATAGCGATTTAGGACTCAACACCTACCTGATTAGAAGTTTTGCCGAAGCATTAATGATGGTCTTAATGTTTGTATACATCTTGCAAAGTTCCTCTCTTTTTCCTGAAACATTAAAAAGCCCATTATTAGGTATAACCCTTACTAAATCTGTATCTCGTTCAGGGCTATTCATATCAAAATTTATTGGACAAGCCATTGTGGTTTTTCTACCTTTATTAATACTCGGAGTAACTATTTCTCTTGTCTTATTCTTTAAGAATGGTGGTTTTATTTTATTAGCCCCAGTGTTTACAACCATTTGTTTTTTCTTCGTGTTTATTACAATGTTTTCACTATTGGCATTATTATCATTCTTTATCGAAAAATACAATACTGTTTCCACGATAGGGATAGGGATTTATTTTTTATTAAGCCCCCTTCTCGTTTATGCAGTAGAATATTTAAATAATCCTTTAATATTCTATCTTTCTCATATTCTTCCTCCGCTTAGAAAGCTAGAGTTAGTGAGTATAAACATCCTTTTGGGAAAGGAGATAAATATAGAGGCTTATGCTCTTTCTTCTATCTATATTATAATTTATTTTTTAATTGCTATATATCTTTTTAGACGCAGAGACATTTCATAAAATATGGATACAGAAGCTTCAACTGAAACAAGTAATTCAAGAATAAAATGGTGGCAATTATTTTTATATCCATTCACATTTCACAACTTAGATTATAAATCTCCTTTTAATCAGCCAGCTTATACGATTGTATTGCCGTTTATTGTTTTTATTTTTTCAACTTTTATTTCTAATTATTTGCTCATTTCAAATGATTATTTTGTAGAACAGATTCTCCTTAAGGCCGAAGAAAAAGCAATGGAAAGACAGGATAGAGATTCCGCGTTAGAAGTTATCGATATGACAAGAGCAGTTTTAACAAATCCTGGATATCAACTTTTAGTTTCGGTAACAACTACGCTTGTGACTTTAAGAAATTTAGTTTTATTTTTGTTTGTCTGCTATCTTTCGATGTCCTTTATTTCAGGAAAGTGGTCATTCATTAAACCTTTCTTGTTAATTACCGCATCTTCGATAAATGTCTTATCGATTGGTTATATATTAAATACCCTACTTAAAGTAAGTTTACTTAATGAAAGTGTTGTTGTAGGAGTTGCTCTTTTTTTAAGCAATTCATCCTCAGAAGGAATATTACACTTTTTTATTAATAGGATAGACTTATTTACAATATGGTTTCTCATATCATTATCAATGGGTATTGTATTTATTTATAAAGAAAAAACTTCTTTTATTTTTGTTTTAATTTCTTTGTCGTGGTTTCTTCTGTTTATAGTTTCTTTTCTCTTAAAATTTCACTTTGCTTTTACATTTTGAAAATGAGTGTAATCTTTAATAAAAAAACTTTCTGTAAATTTTTCTTATCAAAGTCCAGAGCTTGACGAGGGGCTTATCGAACCACTAATTTCCCATTATACATCAACCATGCTTTTTCATCTTGACTTAGATGCATTTTTTATTTCCGTTGAGCGAATACTTGATCCTTTGCTTGAAGGAAAGCCGGTAATTGTTGGTGCGGATCCGCGAGTTGATGCACATGGTCAGCCGTATGGACGTGGTGTAGTTGCGGCATGCTCGTATGAAGCACGTGAGTACGGACTCCATTCTGCAATGCCGATAAGAAAAGCGTATCAACTTTGTCCGAACGGAATTTATCTTCACGGAAATCATAAAGAGTACAGCCGCTTTTCAAAATCAGTAAAAAACATTCTTGAAAGATACGCACCGCAACTCGAGCAAGCATCAATTGATGAATTCTATCTTAATTTCACCGGCTGCGAGAGAATCTATGGTCATCCATACTTTTTTGCATCACGACTTCAAGCAGAGATAAAACGAGAACTGCGTCTCCCCTCCTCTATCGGAATCGCAGCGAATAAGTTCGTCGCAAAAGTTGCTTCCGATTACGCCAAGCCTGAAGGAGTAACATTCGTTGTACCCGGTCAGGAAGCAGAATTTCTTTCCCCTCTTCCAGTTGAAAGGATGCCCGGTGTTGGTAAAGTAACTCAACGCGAATTGAACGCAAGAGGTTTTTATACGATCGGACAAATCGCAAAAACATCAAGCGAATATTTCCAGATTGCATTTGGTAAATGGGGAAAAGCAATTCACGATCACGCACTCGGCAAAGGAACTGAATACTTAATCCCGCATGGCGGGAAACGCGAACAAAAAAGCATCGGACATGAGACAACTTACGGAACAGACACGCCGGATAAAAAAGTCGTTGAAACAACTTTATTTGAGCTTGTTGAGGATGTCTGCAACACACTCCGCAAAAACAATTGGATGGCAAGAACTGTTAACATTAAGCTTC
>JAHJVF010000455.1 GCA_018828505.1 Bacteroidota bacterium
AATATACAATGTTGATTAGCTGGACAGGCGGATCATTAGTGTGTTTTTTTGAGGGTACTTTTGTTCTGTAAAAATCCCTGTTCATTAGAAAAAAAGAATCCGCCGCGGCGGATTGTTAAAAATAAGATAAGTATAGATAATTTCCGAAGGATCCTTTGGAAAAAAAGTTAACCCCGACTTACATTTTCTTGGTTTTGAAGTTTTTCTTATTGGTGTTTCTCTTTCAAAACCTTAGAAAATGTTAGTCGATTTGTCATTAGCGCTTTTCTAATGACAAATTTGGGTTTATTCCAATCGGTAAGGAATTGTAATTACGACATTTTGTTCCATTTGAACCTGGGTTATTCGCAGCGGTTCAAATTTCCAGGTCTTTAATGCGGAGATAGCTGCATCTTCTAATTGTGTATCGGCCTTGATAAGTGGAATCGGAGACACGACAGAACCATCTGGTAAAATTGTGAAGCGAACTTTAATATCAATCTCCTTCTGAACACCGGCAGGGAAAGTTGGCTTTTCCCAACGCAGAATTTTTCGAGTTCCCCTTCCGCCCCAATCAAAACTAAAACCTGATGAACCAAATCCTGCATCACCCGTTAAATTTTTTGAACTTGACGGATTGGTGGTTTCAGATTTTTCTTCCCGTCTTATTTCTTCTTTCGGTTTTTGTTTTTCTTCTTTTTTCTCTCGCTTAACAACCGATTCGTCGAATTCTTGCTTAGTTACCGGAGGTTTAACCTCTTCTTTAATCTCTTCCTGTACGGTTTGTTCAGGAATTTCTTCAATTGCTTTATTTATCTCTTCTGTTTGAGCTGAAGCACCACGCATACCACTGCCGGGACTGCCGAAATCGATCTCAACATATTCAAGCGGATCGTCAATTGTTCCTAACGAAATGAAAGTGAATAATAAAAGAAGCAAAATATGGAAGACCGAGGAAATGATATAAGTATATCTCCGGTCCGAAAAGATCTTTTTCATAGCATTTCTTTTTCAGTCGCAATCGTAAATTTTGTGACGCCAACTCCTTTTGAGATATCAATTACCTTAATGATCATATCAATCGAAACATCTTTATCCGTCCGGATGATAAGATTGTTTTCATTTTGAGGAGATTTTGATCTCAAAATTTTCTCACCAAGTGTTCCGAGACTTATTTTTTCGTTTCCAAAATATATATCATTTGTTTTTGTGATTGTCACATTGAACTGCGTCTCGGTGAGTGGTTCAGCAGTTTCAGATTTGGGTAGTTTGACCTGAACTCCCGTAATAACAACGAATTGAGATGTTAGCAGAAAAAATATCAGCAAGAGCATTACGATATCGGTAAGCGATGAAAAATTGAATGATGTAAGAAGCTTATTATCAGTAGCGAATTTCATCTTAAGTCTTCTTTCCCAAATCTTTTTCGTGTAAAAGATCGATGAAATCAGTCGATGTTACTTCCATTTCGGATACTAATTTAGTAACGCGGGTAATGAAATAGTTATAAAATAGATACGCAAAAATTCCGACCGTCAATCCGAAAGCAGTCGTGACCAAAGCTTCCCAAATTCCCCCCGCAAGGTCGCTCGGACTTGCATTGCCGCCAAGCGTTTCAACTTTAATGAATGCGGATATCATCCCGGTAACCGTTCCTAAAAATCCCAGCAATGGAGCAACACCAGAAATTGTAGCAAGAATCGACATACCTTTTTCGAGCTTATAAATTTCCTGTTTGCCGGCACTTTCTATTGATTCCTTTACGCGTTCAGTGCCGAAATGATATTTCGTAAGACCCTTTCTTACGATATTTGAAATTGGTGAGTTGATCTCAGAACAATAATTAACTGCTTCGACTACATCTCCCCTCTTCATGTGTTCACGGACTTGAATCATGAATCGAGGGACATTTACAGAAGCTTGTCTTAATACGAAATATCTTTCAATAATTATTGCCAACGCAACTATTGAACACAAAAAAATGGGCCACATGAGCAGCCCACCTTTTAAAAATCCTTGAAGTAAATCCATACCTATAAATTATCTCCTATCAACGTAAATATGTAACTACTCAGCAGCCACATAAATTGTAATTCAAAATATGCCACAAAGACATTCACCCCGTTGGATATACATTTTTAATATTCGTTTCGTTATCCAACGGGGCAGAGACTCAATCCGCCGAGGTGGACACTAAGTTTTACTA
>JAHJVF010000456.1 GCA_018828505.1 Bacteroidota bacterium
CACCGACGCCGCCGGACGGCCATTGCCTGATTATACTGAACTGTACGGCGGAGATGTTACTGGGCAGACCCTCACTCCTGGTCTCTATAAATGGGGGACTGGGGTCCTAGTATCTGCTGGTGGTGTCACTATCTCGGGCAGCGCAAGCGATGTCTGGATCTTCCAGATAGCGCAAGGTCTAACCTTGGCCAACGGAGCCATTGTTACCCTGAGCGGCGGCGCACAGGCTTCCAACATCTTCTGGCAGGTCGCCGATCAAACGACCCTTGGAACAACGTCTGCCATGGAGGGAATTATATTGTGTCAAACGTTGATTGAGATGCAGACCGGTGCAACTTTGAACGACAGAGCGCTGGCACAGAGCGCAGTTACATTAGACGCCAATACTATTAATTCAGGGACAACCATCGTTCAGAATGAATCGGCACCTAAAGAGTTCACACTTTCCCAGAACTATCCGAATCCATTCAATCCGTCGACGAAGATTCAATACAGTCTTAGGAATGCCGGTTTTGTTTCACTAAAGGTATTCAATCTGCTTGGTCGTGAAGTTGCTACACTTGTGAACAGCAATCAGGAAGCCGGAAGTTATACAGTACCGTTTAACACGAGCGAAGCAAAACTGAATCTTGCAAGCGGTGTGTACTTCTACCGTTTGGAAGCCGGATCCTTCGTCTCGACGAAGAAGTTGATCCTCATGAAATAGTATCAAATGACCAGAGGAGGCGGTTAATTTAAGTAAAAAATAATAAAAAAAAGATCATAAAGAAAATAAGATAAAAACATAATTAAGCATCCGTAGTAACGGAAACGTTCTTTGAAATATTAGTTTTGATTTTAGCTGGAAGAAGATCAATGTACTGTTGAGCAACTCTCTTAGATAACCGTGAGAGTTGAGAGATAACATCCAGGTCCGTAATGCCGTGTTTCCAAAGTGTCTCGACCCGATGATAATCTTTGATGTATCTGTCGACAGCTTCCTTGCTGTGATTAGTTTTAAGAGCAATGTCAGGTGTGAGATATCCTTCGAGATAAAGAGAAATAATCTCACGTTTGTGAGTAATAGCGCCTGACAAGTCGTGTATGTTACCACGAGTAGGAAGCAATGTACCTTCCTTTTGAATTTCGTTTACATATTGACTTACAACGGCATCACAGACGCCGAGCAAAGCAGCGAGATCAAGCTGAGTAAGTAAAGCTCCTTGGTCGAATGCTTCGCTGACCCATCGTTTGAGACGATTCTTTCTTAGAGACTTAGAATCGAATCCATGAGCAAGATGGTCGATGTCTTCATCTGACAAGAAAGAAAGTACAACTGGTTTAAATCGAGTTGCAGCAATAGATTTTCCTCTTTGAGGGAACTCATCAACAGGCACAGCCATCCAGACGAGTTGACCGTAATGAACATGATGAAGATCGTCGTTGATAGAAGAGACGAGGAAATAATGGTCGACGAGCTGCAGGATGTCGGAGATGATAGCTTTAGCTGTAATCTCACCACGGTCGTATCCATAGTGGTTAAGGAATCTGTGCAGTAGTAATTGTTCAAGAGATTTATCCTTAAGCCGGCGTTGTTTTTTCAGTTGAATTTGGGCTTTTGAGAGCGGTTTAGACATGTTTTTCACCTCCTGTGTTTTTTGATTTTTTTTTAGAATCAGTCTCAGTGGCTTGAGGTGAAAGCAATTGTTGTAATCGTTCGTTGTCTTGTTTGAAGTAGAAGTCGTATAGTTGGCAGTATTCTCTAACCAAGCGATCAGACTTTTGAGCGATGAGACGGATTTGGTTAACAGAGAAATTTTGTTTGTAGAGAGTAGCGACTTGAATAAAATCAGCCAGGTAACGTTTAACAGAAGTTTCAGAGTGATTGGTTTTAAGTTCGATGTCAGTAAATGAATAACATTTGAAGTAGAGTTCAAGAATGATGGTTTTATGAGAAAGACCTGGTCCCATATCGAGTTTAGCGCCGCGAGTCATAATGAATTTACCTTTTTTACGAAGTTGCATTATATCGCGTTTAACAGTAGCCGGGGAAGTGGTAAGCAACAGAGCAAGGTCTTCATAAGACAAGAGAGCTTGTTGATCATAAGTTTGCCGAGTAAGTCGTTCGATCCGATGTTGACGTAAACCAGCTAAGCCAAAGTTAGCAAGCTGTTCGAAATCAGAATTAATATCCATCAATCTAAGTTTAACCGTAACTTTGCGAGTTAGTCGGATATGTTTACCGGCTGGTTCATCAGAAGAGACAGCTTCGTAAGAAACTTCTCCGCTTGAAAGAGAAATGTTAGAGTGCTCATGAAAATAAATTGAAACTTGTTTGTAGAAAGCTTCAGCGATGATTGGCGTAAGGTTGAAGTCTTGAGCCAATTTTTGGATGATAGCGTTCTTAGCATTTTTAGACTCAAGACGATCAATGCCATAGCTGTCGTTATTTTTAACTTTGACCATAGTATATTCTCCTTTTGTTTATTCAAATATAATATCCTGTGGTCATTTGACCTAAACTTTAAATAAAAAGGGACGAAGACAACTTCCTCCCTTTTAGATTTGTTCGCCGAACAATGGAGTCCGTCCCAATTTTTTCGGGACGGATTCTTTTGACGCTTCTTGTTCTATTCTAGGTTCTTCTCCTGTTTTCCGCAATGCAGCACCCTAATACCTTTTTCAATTTTTATTTTTGTTGGAAACAGAAAAAAAGAACCCAGTACCATTACCAGCGAGTTACGGCAGGAATAGATAAGTTGGGGGACTAGATTTATGGATTAATAGCGATGGAAATAAAAATAATAGGACCCAAAAAGTAATGCGGCTGAAGCCATTTATTTTTCTTATTGTTTTTATCAGTTGACTCAAGTCAACTGTAATAGCAATTTAAAGTAGCTGTATTAGAATTTTGTGAGCGTATAATAGCAGTTCACTTCAGTGAACTGATTAAGAAATCGAACTGGATATCGGCTTTAGCCACATAGTTTCCGGTTTTTTGCAGTGCAGCACCCAGTTTAACAAGTCATAAGACACTAACGCATTATTTTACAATGACTTAAATTTTTGTTGAAATAGGCTTGCGGAAGACAAGAAAAGGGACGAAGTTATCTTCGTCCCTTTTAGATTTGTTCGACGTATAATGGAGTCCGTCCCAATTATTTCGGGACGGATTCTTTTGCCGCTTTTTCTATTTTAGTTTCTTCTTTCTTTTTCGAAGAAGTTTTCTTTATCCACCCTTTTTTTTCTTTTTTC
>JAHJVF010000457.1 GCA_018828505.1 Bacteroidota bacterium
GCTACGCGCAGGCAGGTAACGCCCGCATATCAAAATACCTGTTTACCGAAGCTTTGCGTAGGTAAACTTGAACTGTGGCAGGCACTTTGGCGTGCAGGCACGAAACCCCGACTTGCCTGCTTGCCGAATGAATCTTATCGAATGAATCGTTCAGCAGGCAAGTCGGGATGAAGTGTAGCTAAAAAGGTCATTTTTAAATTTTTCTCCGTCATCCGTCTCCGTTAGCTAACGGATGACGGAGACGGATTCGATTTCAGAATTAAAACCTACTCGCCGAACTTAACCTGCCCACCGAACCCATAATGAAGAGGCAGACAAGAATATGGCGGGCAGGTTTTCTTTGTTTATACCTTTTTAGAGTAGTCTCATTTATAGAAAATATAAATGAAAGGACCCATTATCAACTCAGCCAGAGGCTGATGAGCCTCTGGCTCATTTTACATTTCTTTTACATTACTTATTCGTAAATATTTGCAACTTTATTTGTAGAAATCAAGATTTTGAATACAAGGTAAAAAGAATACTTGGAAATTAAAATATGAAGATATTATTAGTTTATCCAGAAACTCCGGCAACTTTTTGGAGCTTTAAAGACGCATTAAAGTTTGTATCTAAAAAATCCTCTGAACCACCTTTGGGTTTGATAACAGTCGCAGCAATGCTTCCAATAGAATGGGAGAAAAAACTTATTGATATGAACGTTACAAAACTGGAGGATAAAGATATTGAATGGGCCGACTATCTTTTCCTGAGCGGCATGAACGTTCATCTGAATTCATTTAAAGAAATTATCAAAAGAGCAAATAAAATTGGTACAAAGGTAGTCGCTGGTGGTCCCCTCGTAACAACCGAATACACCGAATACAAAGATATTTTAGGTGTTGATCATTTCGTACTAAATGAAGCCGAAATAACGTTCCCTCCTTTCTTAAATGACTTGGAAAATGGAAATCCAAAACACATCTATACATCAAGTGAATTTCCCGATCTCTCCTTGTCTCCGGTTCCGATGTGGGAATTACTCGAAAGGAAAAAATATGCAGCAATGAGCTTGCAGTATTCAAGAGGTTGTCCCTATGATTGCGACTTTTGCAGCATCACAATGCTCAATGGACATCGCCCGCGCACTAAGAGCAAAGATCAATTCCTTCATGAACTGGAAACACTTTACAAGCTTGGTTGGAGGGGCGATATTTCTCTTGTTGATGACAATTTTATCGGAAACAAGAAAAAACTGAAAGCAGAAATTCTGCCTGCATTAATTAAATGGCAAAAAGAAAAAAAATATCCTTTCAATTTTATTACGGAAGTTACTATCAACTTGGCAGACGATGATAGTTTAATAAATCTTATGGTTGAGGCGGCAATTCATAGAATTTTTGTTGGCATTGAAACACCTAATGACGAAAGCTTGGTCGAGTGCGGTAAAAAACACAACTTAAATCGCGACCTGGTTTCGACTGTTAACAAATTACAAAACAAAGGAATGATCGTATCTGCGGGATTTATTGTCGGATTTGATAGTGACACGCATACTATTTTCGATCGCCAGATTAAATTTATTCAAGAAAGTGGTATTGTGGCGGCAATGGTGGGATTACTAAATGCACCAACAGGCACAAAACTTTTCGAAAGATTAAAAAAGGAAAATCGCCTATTGGACAATTTTAAAGGGAATAATATGGACGGAGCAACGAACTTTATTCCCAAAATGGATTATAAAGTTTTGATAAAGGGTTACACCCAAATCATTCATACCATTTATGCACACAGAGAATACTATGAGAGAGTAAAAAAGTTTATAAAAGATTATCAAGTGCCTTCATGGAAATCAAATAAAATTTCACTCAATGAAATAAAAGCATTTTTCAGATTATTGTGGGCAATAGGTATCGTTGAAAAAGGGAAGAGACACTTCTGGAAGATGCTCATATTCTCTCTCTTTAAATATCCTAAAAAGTTTTCGCTTGCAATGACGCTGGTAGTTTACGGTTTTCATTTCCGCAGAATAGCGGCTACTATTTAAATCGTCATACAAAAAACTCTATTACTCAATTCACTTATTCGGGCATCTGTATGAAGACAGAGGCTAAGAATCATTCTCGCCGCTTCATTGCATTGTTATAGTAGTAAAAATATCAATGAAGTTGAGGCTCCTGAGCTGTCCATCTCCGTCAGTTGACGGAAAGTTCGGCTGGCAGGTAAATTGAATTACTTTTCTTATAAGGAAAGAGATATTCCAATCTTTCCCGAAGCGATCACTTTGTGACAATTGTCGTACAGAATAGTTCTTTTGAACTTGAGATGAGTTTTTCTTAATTTTTGCTCGGTAGAAAAAATAATTAGCAAGTATTATCAGATGCTTCTTAAAATTTTAAGTATGAGGTGATAAAATGAAAAATGCAGAATCTCTTATTCGTGATATTGTTAAACTTGCCGATGTTGAAATAAATGGATCAGAATCGTGGGACATAAAAGTCCACAACCAACAATTCTACCGCCGAGTTCTCAGTGATGGCGTGCTTGGACTTGGTGAATCGTATATGGACGGTTGGTGGAACTGTGATGACCTCGATGAGTTTATATTCAAAGTTTTAAGTGCAGACTTAGAACATAAAATATCTCCCCTCAAATTTCTTTTTCCTGTATTAAAATCTAAAGTATTAAACTTGCAAAGCAAAGCAAGAGCCTCAAGAGATGTTCGTTCCCATTACAATCTCGGTAATGTTCTTTTCAAAAATATGTTGGATAAACGAATGACTTATTCGTGCGCATATTGGAAGGATTCAGACAACCTTGATGCGGCGCAGGAAGCCAAACTCGATTTAGTCTGTAAGAAAATCGGATTAAAACCTGGAATGACTCTGCTGGATATAGGATGCGGCTGGGGAAGTCTGGTAAAATTTGCCTCTGAAAGATATGAAGTGAAAACTGTCGGCATTACTCTTTCCGAGGAACAGGTTTCTTTAGGAAAGGAGCTATGTAAAGGGCTTCCAGTTGAGATACGTTTACAAGATTACCGCGAGATAAATGAAAAGTTTGACCATATAGTATCTATTGGTATGTTCGAACATGTTGGGGTTAAGAACTACAAAACTTTTATGAAAATTGTAAACAGAAATCTTAACGACGATGGTTTGTTTTTGCTTCACACTATTGGATTCAACACTCCTAAAAATCGCACTGATCCCTGGACTGATAAATATATTTTCCCCAGTGGGACGCTTCCTTCAATTGGGCAAATTGCGAAAGCCGCCGAAGGTATTTTTGTAATGGAAGACTGGCACAACTTCGGTGTGGATTATTCAAAAACGCTAATTGCCTGGTTTAATAATTTTAATAATAATTGGGAGAAGATTATTTCAAAGCATTATGACGAGCGGTTTTACAGAATGTGGAAATATTTTCTGCTTACATCTTCAGGGGCATTTCGTGCGCGCAGAAACCAACTGTGGCAAATCGTTTTTTCCAAGAAAGGTGTTCCAGGAGGATATAGGGCTATTCGTTAGATTTTTAATCTTCAGAAATTAACAGAAAATCTCTTAGAGATAAAATTCCAAATCCCAAAAAACAAATTACAAATAATAATCAATCTCCCAATATCAATAAATCAAACTGCAGAGCAACAAGCTTTTGAGATTTTGTCCGCTTCCGGCGGATTGTTGTTTGGTTCTTATCTGTTATTTGGGTTTTGTTATTTGGTGCTTTACTCACAATTAAAATTTCTCCATAGGAGTCCTTCGGACAAATATCTTTGGTTAGGATTTATCAGCCTGTTTGGTTCTGGATTGCCGCTTATAGCTGCTATTTCCACAAGTGGCAAGCTACTATCTGGTTTACCTGATTATAAATATCCCGTACTGAAGATATGACACTTCTTGTTTTAAGCACTTGCAGTATTCCGTTTCATATTCACTAAATAAATTTTTATTTTGAAACTGTTAATTCTGAACTGAAGACAGGAAATCTTGAAATGAAATCTTTCAAAAAATTTGTACCAGTCATAATAGCTGCAATCACTTTTCATTCGATCCTCTTAAGCGGTTCAACGTTTATAAAATTTAATTCGAGTATATCTATGGATTCAGTATATCACAAAAATAATGTTGAAATTTATTCAATTAAAAACGACGCATGGGTTGAGAGCATTCTCTTAAATATGTCATTAGAAGAGAAAGCCGGACAGATGGTTTTCCCTCATGTTTACGGCATCTACATGAGCGAAGATAGTCCCGATTACCAAAGATTAGTTCATCTTGTCCAAAATAAAAAAGTTGGAGGTTTGATCTTTTTCTTAAGTGATATTTACGAACAAGCGGTTCTTACAAATAAAATGCAAAAATTATCAAAGACACCCCTTTTGATCTCAGCAGATTTCGAGCGCGGTGTTGCGATGCGTGTTCCGAGCGCGACTCCATTTCCCTATAACATGGGAATTGGTGCGGCGGATGATTCAGCTTTAACATATTTGATGGGCAAAGTTATTTCGCTAGAAGGAAGATCAATGGGTGTCCACCACAACTATGCGCCGGTTGCTGATGTGAACAATAATGCAATGAATCCAATCATAAACGTCCGCGCTTTTGGAGAAGATGTCGAATTAGTCACTCGATTATCAAATGCATTTCTGAAAGGAACTCAGGATGGCGGAATGGTTGCAACAACGAAACATTTTCCAGGGCACGGAAATACAAGTCTTGATTCACATAAAGAGCTTCCAACGATCCCGGGAACTCGTGAGGATTTGAACAAGATTGAACTACGGCCGTTCCAATCTAACTTTGATAATAAAATCATGAGCGTAATGGTAGGGCATCTTTCTGTTCCAGCCATTGATACACAGAAAAATTTATCTTCAACTCTTTCCAAAAAAATTGTCACCGATCTTCTTCAGAAAGAAATGGGCTTCAAAGGATTGATCGTTACAGATGCAATGAACATGCATGCGGTTACAAATCATTACTCAACAGCAGAAGCTACTGTAATGGCAATCAAAGCCGGGAACGATTGTATTCTTTTCCCTGATGATGCAGAAGAATCGATCAATGCCATATTGAATGCAGTCCATAGCGGTGAGCTTAGCGAGGAACGCCTCGATCATTCGATAAGAAAAATCTTAATCACAAAGCGGTGGCTTGGTTTGGACGAAAATAAGTTCATTGATGTTGATAGAATCTCAAGCGTGATCGGAAGAGAAAGTCATTGGGATTTAGCAAAACAGCTTGCACGAAAATCAATCACACTTGTAAAAGATGAACAGAACTTAGTTCCATTAAAACCGGATGCAAACGTAAATTATTCACATATAATGATTATCGATAGCCGAATTAATGACGAGGGAGAGTATTTCAATTCTCAATTGAGGGAAAGAATAAACAATTATCAGTTCAAAAAAATACTGTTGAACAGCACATCCTTTGACCGAAACCAGGCAATTCAAACGGCGCAAAATTCTGATATTATAATTCTTTCACTCTATCTAAAAGTTCGTGCTTATCAGGGGACAATTGGATTAGAGAAAAACCAGGAAGAGCTGGTTAAATCAATTCTTGATCTTAATAAACATACGGTGGTGATTTCGCACGGTAACCCTTATGTGCTGATGCACTTTCCATCGATCAAAACTTACTTGACAAATTATGGCGACCCTGAAGTTTCAGAATTGGCGGCGGCAGAATCAATTTTTGGCGAAATTCCGATAACCGGAAAACTCTCTGTTTCGATTCCAAACACACCTTTCAAAGTTGGATATGGATTAAAACGAACTCAAACTTCATTGAGAAATGAAAGTAGTTTTTCGTCAGTTAAAGAAATTGAACAATTTAAGAATGTCGACAAAATTCTCAATGACGCTGTGGATGACAGTGCATTTCCTGGCGGTGTTCTGCTTGTTGCAAAGGATGGTGTAATTTTGCATGAGAAGCCATTCGGACATTTGACTTATGATCTCAAATCGCGAAAAGTAACAAAGAACACAATCTATGATCTTGCATCGTTAACAAAAGTGTTTGCAACTACAACAGCTTCGATGTTATGTATAGACAAAGGATTGTTCGCTCTTGATGATAAAGTCTCAAACTATATTCCTCAGTTTGCACAAAATGGAAAAGAGAACATAACAATTCGAAATCTTCTTCTGCACAATACTGGATTGCCTGCCTGGAAAAAATTTTATGAAAAGTATAACTCGGAAATGGAAATACTGCAGGATATTTATTCTTCAGAATTGGAATACAAAACAGGAGAAAAAACAATTTATTCTGATCTTGGAATGATAACACTCGGAAAAGTAATTGAAAAAGTTTCAGGTAAAACTCTGGATCTGTTTTGTAAAGAAGAAATTTTCGATAAGCTTGGAATGACAAATACTTTCTATAATCCGCCGAGAGAATTGTCACAAAGAATTGCACCAACAGAATATGACAGTCACTGGAGGAATCGTTTATTGGTAGGTGAAGTTCATGATGAAACCGCATCATTGCTTAGTGGAGTTGCCGGACATGCGGGATTATTCTCGACTGCAAATGATTTGGCTAAAATTTTACAAATGCTTACCCGCCTGCCTCACCTGCCCGCCAATAAAATAGCAGATAAGCAGGCGGGTCAGTCCGAGTTTGGCGGGCAGGTTAAAAAAGGAGAATATCAGGGGATAAGATTGATCAAATCAGAAACAATTGAATTATTTACAAAACGTCAGAACGAAACAAGCTCACGTGCTTTGGGTTGGGATACGAAGTCGCCGAAAGGTTCGTCCGCAGGAAGTTTATTCTCATTAAAATCTTACGGTCATACAGGATTTACCGGCACATCTGTTTGGACAGATCCGACGAGAAATTTGTTCGTTGTTCTTTTAACAAATCGCGTTCATCCCACAAGAGAAAATCAGAAATTGTATGAATTACGACCGAAGATTCATGATGCGGTGATTAAAGCTATTGAATAAAAATCAGCCACAGATCCGTTAGAGTTTGTTGTACAAGTTATTATGTTACCTTGAGCCGCGAAAGGTCCCATTTCATTAGAAATAGAGGCTTCATCCGTTGTCCTTCAATTGAAGGAGACGGATAACCTATAAGTGGTTAGAAAGATTGGGGTAAAATTGATTGGGAAAATTTATAAAGGACTGAAAATTACTTTTGCTCAATGGGTCAAAGGCATGGATATTTATTTATTGAATTTTATTGAGCAAGATAGAAATATTTGTGGAAAGAAAAGTCTGGGGAGAGTGGGGAGGTAAAAAAAATTAGGGAGTAAAAAAAATTTGTTCACAACAATTTCAACACTGCTGCGTTTGAGTCTTATAGATTTCTCACAACTTGACTCTATGTCAGATATGACATATCTTCTATTTGAATGAAAACGAAGGACAAACCTCTCATCTGGTTGCATGGCGAGATCAAAACACCGCCATTGTCGTGTCGAGCAAAAATTGAAGCGGGTTTTCTCTTACGTCGGTTGCAAATGAGTGAGAAGCTGTCGTTACCGCACTCGCGCCCGATGCCGTCAATAGGTGCGAGATGCCATGCCTGCGTGCCAAAACACTACGGCGTGCAGGCATGAACTTCGAATGGAAGACGAGAATAAGATCTGGCGGATTGTCTACCGAATGGATATAGATGCCATTGTAATTCTCGAAGTATTCGAAAAGAAAACTCAGAAAACACCAATGAATGTTATTGAGAACTGTAAACGACGGATTAAATCGTACGGTTCTTAAAGGAAAAAGCAAATGAAAACAGTAAAGAAGAAACGTTTAGAATTGAAGGGGTGGAAGGTCGGGACTGTACATGAATTCCTGAACCTTTCAGATGAAGAAGCTGCGTATGTTGAATTAAAACTGGCATTGAGTAAGAATCTCCAGGCATACCGTCAGGAGAAGAAATTAACTCAAGAAGAACTTGCTCGTCGGCTGAAATCCAGCCAGTCGAGGATAGCTAAAATGGAAGCTGGTGATCCGTCAGTCTCACTTGACCTGCTTATTCGTTCACTGTTGGCATTGGGCGCATCACGAAAACATCTCGCTCAGATGCTCTCGTAAGTGCACTGCAACTCGTTTTTCCTTCAACTTTAGCAGGTATTTAGGCCATAAGACCTTATAAATTGGTGGAGTCGCCAATCACGCGGGATTATTTTCAACTGCGAATGATTTAGCTAAAGTCCTCCAACTGCTTCCCCGCCTGCCTCACCTGCCCGCCAATAAAATAGCAGATAAGCAGGCGGGTCAGTCCGAGTTTGGCGGGCAGGTTCAAAAAGGAGAATATCAAGGGATAAGACTGACCAAATTAGAAACAGTTGAATTATTTACAAAACGTCAGAGTGAAACAAGCTCACGTGCATTGGGTTGGGACACAAACCCGCCTGCCTCGTTAATTCTAGATTGGCGGGCAGGATCACTAAAAGGATCTTCAGCAGGAAGTTTATTCTCATTAAAATCTTACGGACATACAGGATTTACTGGTACATCTGTCTGGACCGATCCGACAAGAGATTTATTTGTCGTTCTTTTGACGAATCGTGTTCACCCCACAAGAGAAAATCAGAAATTGTATGAACTAAGACCGAAGATTCATGATGCGGTGATAAAAGCGATTGAATAAATTTTACAACAAAAATTGGCCGTAAACTTGTCTGTGACAGGCAGGTTATTACAGA
>JAHJVF010000458.1 GCA_018828505.1 Bacteroidota bacterium
GAAAAATTCGGGTCGCTGAAAATATCGTCTAATACTTTCGTGAAATCTTGAATTGACGGGTAAACAGATACTGGTCTTGTGTCTTGAGTTTGTTCAATTTGAGAATTTCCCAACTCAAACAGAATGATAAGTATAATGAATATGTTCTTAAGGTTTTTCATAACGTTTAATTATTTCTTCAATTTTCGAATAATGAATTTTCTTTACGGCACCGAGCGGAAGACCTTCAATCGTGAAGCCAGCATAATTAGTCCGATGTAATTTTTTAACTTCGTATCCTAATTTAGTAAAAATTCTTTTAACGACTCTGTTTCTTCCTTCTTGAAGCACAATTTTCACTTTGAATGGGTTTGATTTTAAAACAAAAATTTTCTCGATCCTCACGTCGCCATCTTCAAGTTCAACTTTTTTTATATTTTCTAAACGAGAAGATAATACTTCTTTGTCGAGTGTGGCAAAATATTCTCGCGTGACTTTATTTCTTGGATGAGTCAATAGATTTGCAAAATCTCCATCGTTGGTAAGGATTAAAACTCCGGTTGTGTCTCGGTCTAGTCTGCCGATTGGAAAAACTCTTTGTTTTATTTTTATTATATCAAAAATTGTCTTTCTATTTCTCTCATCTTTTACAGTTGTGATATAGCCTGCCGGCTTATGAAAAAGATAGTACACCGGTTTTACTTTTCTAATATATTCACCATCCACCGAAATTAAGTCCACAGATGGAGAGACCTTTTTTCCAAGTTCGGTTACTCGCTTTCCATTTACTTGAATTCTCCCCTCTTTAATAAGCTCATCGGCAGCTCTTCGCGAACAGACGCCTGCTTCTGAAAGATATTTATTCAGTCTGACTTGTGTTCCCATTTTCTTCCTCATCTTTGTTTCCGGTACCATTCCCACCGAAATCTTCATCGTGTGCCTCGTTTTCTAATTCCTCTTCAAGAACGTTCATTAAGATTTTTCTTCGCTGTTCCTGGAATTCGTCGTCATTCATTATCTCTTCAATCTCTCTCGGTTTAGGTAGATCACTTATATCTCCAATTCCGAAGTATTTTAGAAATTCATACGTTGTAGCGTATAGCAGTGGTCTCCCAACTGTTTCAGCTCTTCCTTTTATGCAAATTAGATTTTTTTCAAGAAGAGTCGAAAGAATATATTCCGCACCAACTCCTCGAATTCGTTCGATCTCGGGTTTCGTAATTGGCTGTTTGTAAGCTACGATCGCTAAAGTTTCGAGGGCAGCTTGAGATAATCTTTTTTTCCTTCGTTCGGTATTCATGAAGCCGACGAATTTGGAAAACTCCGTAACAGTAGCGAACTGAAATCCTTTCGCAATTCGAATTATCCTAAAAGCCATTTCGTTTTTTTCGTAAAATTCATTTAGCTCAGCGATTGATGCCGCAATTTCATCTGTAATACTATCATTATGTTCTTCACGTGTTACCGATTTAATGACCTCAATAATAGCATTCATATCGATTGGCTCGTCTGATGCAAAAATAAGTGCTTCAACAATATTTTTAAGATTTTCAATCATACTTTTGAGATAATAAAATTGTTAGGGCTCTCACCGCCGCGAATTTGAATTGTCTGGCTCTTCACTAATTCGAGTAACACAATAAATGTAACAATAATTCTAATTTTCTCTACCATTCCATTAATTAATGCGCAAAAGTCGATCTCCCCTTTTTCATTCACTTTATTCAAAATAAATTGTACTTGTTCTTCAGCACTGACATTTGGTTTTTTTACTTGATGTTCTGTTATCTTTGGTAAATCATCAATTACTTTTTTAAACGCCTTTGAAAGATCGTAAAGTGTTATGTTTTTTAGTAGAACATCAAAATCATGAGGCTCGTGAACCTCATCATGTTTAAAATATTTTCTGAACGTAATCTTTCTGCGGTGTGATTCTAAAGTACTTAAGTCAGTTGTCATTTCTTTATAACGCATGTATTCAAGTAATCGCTGAACGAGTTCTTCTCTAGGATCAATTTCTTCTCCTTTTTCATTCACCTCTCGAGGAAGCAGCATGCGGGCTTTGATATGCATCAGTGTGCTTGCCATCATTATGAACTCTCCGGCAATTTCGAGATCAAGCTCTTCTATCTGATGCATATATTCCAAAAATTCCTTAAGGATTTGCGAAATAGGAATATTATAAATATCAAGTTCATCACGCTTGATAAAAAATAAAAGAATATCCAGCGGACCTTCAAAATCTTTTAAGGAAATTTTATACATGAGCCTGCTCTAACCCGCCTGCCTCTCCGCCCACAGCGTAGGGGCAGGAAAGGTCGTTTTACAGATTTTCTCCGTCCCGCCTGCCTCATCCGAATTAATGGGGCGGGCAGGCAGCTGATGGATTTGATTTTGAACGATATTTGAAATAGTCTTTCCTCAATTGTACCTTTTTAGCTACACTTCATCCCGACAAGTCGGGATTTCGTGCCTGCACGCCAAAGTACCTACCACAGTTCATGTTTACCTACGCAAAGCTTCGGTAAACAGGTATTTTGATATGCGGGCGTTACCTGCCTGCGCGTAGCCTACCTTCTGAAAGTTTCATACGGCAGTCAC